>JBJTYK010000206.1:0-4738 GCA_046082745.1 Actinomycetota bacterium
CCTGGTCGCCCTTGCGCTCGATGTCGATCGACGAGATGCCGGCGCGCGCGAGCCGCCGCCGGATGTGGCGGCGGATCCAGACGTCCTGGTGGAGGAAGTCCGCGTAGTCGTTGCCGGCGTACCAGTTCGACTTCCAGGGGTAGATGACCCCCAGCCGGAACCCGTACGGGTTGACCTTGTGTCCCACTAGCTCTCGTCTCCCATGCTCTTCACGACCAGCGTGATGTGCGACGTGCGCTTGCGGATCGGGGTGGCCCGACCCTGTGCGCGCGGGCGCCAGCGCTTCAGCGTCGGCCCCTCGTCCACCCACGCCCGGTCGACGACCAGGTTCTGTGCGACGACCCCCGGCTTCTGCTCCGCGTTCGCGACGGCCGAGTCGAGCGCCTTCGCGAGGGTCCGCGAGATCCCGAGGGTCGAGAACCTGAGGATACGACGCGCCTCCTCCACGTGACGACCGCGGATGAGGTCCACGGCACGCCGAGCCTTCATGGGGGTGACGCGCACGTACCGGAGGGTGGCCCTGGCTTCCATCACGTCACCGTCGACGCCTTCTCGGCGCGCGCGTGCGACCGGAACATCCGGGTCGGAGCGAACTCGCCGAGCTTGTGGCCGACCATCGACTCGGAGATGTAGATCGGCACGTGCTTGCGACCGTCGTGGACGCCGATCGTGTGTCCGACCATCTCGGGCACGATCGTGGAGCGCCGCGACCAGGTGCGGATGACCTTCTTCTCGCTCTTCCGGTTCATCTCGGCGACCTTCACCATGAGGTGCTCGTCGACGAACGGACCCTTCTTCACCGAACGGGGCATCTAGCCACGCCCCTTCCCACGACGGCGGACGATGTAGCGGTTCGAGGCCTTCTTCTTCTTGCGGGTGCGGCCCTCGGGCTGACCCCAGGGCGAGACCGGGTGGCGGCCGCCGGAGGACTTCCCCTCGCCGCCGCCGAGCGGGTGGTCGACCGGGTTCATCGCGACGCCGCGCACCGACGGGCGACGATTCTTCCAGCGTGCGCGGCCGGCCTTCCCGAGCTGCACGAGCTCGTGCTCGGCGTTGCCGACCTCGCCGACCGTCGCACGGCAGGTGGACTCGACGAGCCGCATCTCCCCCGAGGGGAGCCGCAGGGTGGCGAACGCGCCCTCCTTCGCGACGAGCTGGATGCTCGTGCCGGCGGACCGCGCCATCTTCGCGCCGCCGCCCGGCTTCAGCTCGACAGCGTGGACGACCGTGCCGACGGGGATGTTGCGCAGCGGCAGGGCGTTGCCCGGCCGGATGTCGGCACGCTCGCCGGACTCGATCCGGTCGCCGACCGCGAGACCGTTCGGCGCGAGGATGTAGCGCTTCTCGCCGTCGGCGTAGTGGAGGAGCGCGATGCGGGCGCTGCGGTTCGGGTCGTACTCGACGTGGGCGACCTTCGAGGGGACCCCGTCCTTGTTCCGACGGAAGTCGATCTGGCGGAACCGGCGCTTGTTGCCCCCGCCCTGGTGGCGCGTCGTGATGCGGCCGGCGTTGTTGCGACCGGCGCGCTTCGTGGCCTTCTCGACGAGGGACTTCTCGGGGCGCGAGCGCGTGATCTCGTCGAAGGAGGCCGCGCTGGCGCCACGGCGCCCGGGGCTCGTCGGCTTGTACTTGCGCACGGCCATCGTCAGGACCCGCTCTCGAAGATCTCGATGGAGTCGCCGGCGGCGAGGGTCACGATCGCGCGCTTCTCGTCGGCACGCTTGCCCGACGTGAAGCGGCGACGCTTCACCTTGCCCCGGCGGTTCAGGGTGTTCACGGAGAGCACGCGGACGTTCCAGATCTTCTGGATCGCCTCCTTGATCTCCGTCTTGTTCGACCGCGGGTCGACGAGGAACGTGTAGACGTTGCCCTCGATGCCCGCGTAGGACTTCTCGGACACGACCGGCCGGTAGATGACGTCGCGGGGACTCTTCACGCGGCCTTCCCTCCGTTCGCGAGCGCGTCGAGCGCGGCCTGCGTGAACAGCACGCGATCGGCGGCGACGACCTCGTAGACGCCGATCGAGCGCGCGTAGGCGATCCGCACCTGCGGGAGGTTGCGGAAGGACTTCTCGACCGCGCCGTCCTCCGTCGGAGAGGGCAGGACGAGGAGGATCTTCCCCTCGAGCGCCAGGGCCTCGAGGAGGTCTGCAGCGCGACGGGTCTTCGGCTCCGGGAAGGCGAGCTCGTCCACGATCGCGAGCTTGCCCGACGTGAGGGCGTCGGAGAGCGCGGAGCGGAGCGCACCGCGCTTCATCTTCTTGTTCACGCGCATCGAGTGGTCGCGGAGCTGCGGGCCGTGCGCGACGCCGCCGCCCGTCCACTGCGGGGAGCGGATCGAGCCCTGGCGCGCGCGGCCGGTGCCCTTCTGGCGCCACGGCTTCTTGCCGCCGCCCGACACGTCACCGCGCGTCTTCGTCGCGTGGGTGCCGGAACGCAGCGACGCGAGGCCGGCCACGACGACCTGGTGCATGAGCGGCACGGAGACCTTCGCCTCGAAGAGGTCGGCGGGCAGGTCGCGCTCGCTCACGCGCTTGCCCGCGACGTCGACGACGGGGACGGACGCCATCGTCAGGCCCCCTTCCCGATCGGTGCCTTCACGCCGGAGCGGACCATGACGAGGCCGCCCTTCGGCCCGGGGACCGCGCCCCGGATGAGGAGGATGTTGCGCGCGGCGTCGGCCTGGACGACCTCGAGGCTCAGGACGGTCACGCGCTCGTTGCCGTACTGGCCGGCCATCCGCATGCCGCGGAAGACGCGCGAGGGCGTCGCGCAGGCCCCGATCGCGCCCGGCGACCGGTGCTTGCGCTCGGTCCCGTGACTCGCGGAGAGACCGCCGAAGCCGTGGCGCTTCATGACGCCGGAGAACCCGCGGCCCTTCGAGACGCCCACGACGTCCACGATGTCGCCGGGACGGAACGCCTCGACGGTCACCGTCTGGCCCGGGCTGTAGGAACCCGCGTCGTCCGTGCGGAGCTCGACGAGGTGCCGCGACACCGGCGACCCGCTCTTGCCGTAGTGGCCCTGCATCGGCTTCGAGACCTTCCGCGGCGGCTCGGCGAACGCGAGCTGCACGGCGTCGTAGCCGTCCGTCTCGCGGGTCTTCACCTGCGTCACGTGGCACGGGCCGGCCTGCAGCACGGTCACGGGGATCGCGCGGGTGTCGTCGAAGATCTGGGTCATGCCCAGCTTCGTCCCGAGGATGCCCTTGACCGCTGCCATCAGAGTTTGATGTCGATGTCGACCCCGGCGGACACGTTCAGGCGCTGGAGCTCCTGGACGGTCTTCGAGGTGGCGTCCACGATGTCGATCAACCGCTTGTGGGTCAGCATCTGGAAGTGCTCCCGGCTGTCCTTGTACTTGTGCGGCGAGCGGATGACCGTGTAGACGGAGCGCTCGGTGGGCAGCGGAACGGGACCGACGACCTTCGCACCCGTGCGGGTGACATGGTCGACGATGTCGCGCGCGGCGACGTCGAGCATCCGGTGGTCGTACGCCCGGAGCTTGATGCGGATCCTGCCACCCGGCACTTCGTCCCTCTCTCTCCCTGTCCCTACTTCAGGATCTTCGTGACGCGCCCCGCGCCAACGGTCCGGCCGCCCTCGCGGATCGCGAAGCGCAGGCCCTCCTCCATGGCGATGGGGGCGATGAGGTCCACGGTCATCTCGACGTTGTCGCCGGGCATGACCATCTCGACGCCCTTGGGCAGGTTCGCCGTGCCCGTGACGTCGGTGGTGCGGAAGTAGAACTGCGGACGGTAACCGTCGAAGAACGGGGTGTGGCGGCCACCCTCCTCCTTGGAGAGCACGTAGACCTGGGCGGTGAAGTTCGTGTGCGGGGTGATCGTCCCGGGCTTGGCGAGCACCTGACCGCGCTCGACCTCCTCCTTGTCGATGCCCCGAAGCAGCACGCCCACGTTGTCGCCGGCCTGGACCTCGTCGAGGAGCTTGCGGAACATCTCGAGGTCGGTGGCGGTGGTCTTGCGGGTGTCCTTCAGGCCGACGATCTCGACCTCCTCCATCTTCTTCAGCACCCCGCGCTCGACGCGGCCGGTGGTGACCGTGCCGCGGCCGGTGATCGAGAAGACGTCCTCGCTCGACATGAGGAAGGGCTTGTCGGTGTCGCGCACGGGCTCGGGGATGTAGGCGTCGCAGGCGGCCAGCAGCTCGCCGATCGCCTCGACCCACTTCGCATCGCCCTCGAGGGCCTTCAGTGCCGAGACCTTCACGACCGGGACCTTGTCGCCGGGGAACTCGTAGGACGAAAGCAGCTCCCGGACCTCGAGCTCGACGAGGTCGAGGAGCTCGGGGTCATCGACCATGTCGCACTTGTTCAGGGCCACGACGATGTAGGGCACGCCCACCTGGCGGGCGAGCAGGACGTGCTCGCGGGTCTGGGGCATCGGGCCGTCGGCGGCCGACACGACGAGGATCGCGCCGTCCATCTGGGCCGCGCCGGTGATCATGTTCTTGATGTAGTCGGCGTGGCCGGGGCAGTCGACGTGGGCGTAGTGGCGGGAGTCGGTCTGGTACTCCACGTGGGCGATCGCGATCGTGATGCCGCGCTCGCGCTCCTCGGGGGCCTTGTCGATCTGGTCGAAGGGCGTGAAGTCGGCGAAGCCCTTGTCGGCCTGGACCTTCGTGATGGCGGCCGTGAGGGTCGTCTTGCCGTGGTCGATGTGACCGATCGTGCCGATGTTCACGTGGGGCTTCGTCCGCTCGAACTTCTGCTTGGCCATG
>JBJTYK010000207.1:0-4482 GCA_046082745.1 Actinomycetota bacterium
GGACCGAGAGGATCCCACTCTGGGCTGCGATCGAGGCGCGGAGCGCGCCGACGAGGTCGGCGTAGCCGTCGGGGTCGATGCGGCCGTCGCACGGCGCAGGGCACCGCCCGATGCCCGCGAGCGCGCACGGCGCGAACCGGGTCGAGGCCCCCATCGCCCGCGTGCACCGGCGGACGGGGAAGGCCTCCTCGAGGGCCTCCTTCGCGAGGTGCGCGTCGGCGGCGCCGACCTCGCACGCCCCTGCCCCCGCGAGCGCGCCGACGAGGTCGCCGCGCTCCGCTCGTTCCTCGCGCGGACGCCGCCGGCGATCCTCGGTGCCGAGCGCGCTCCCGCGGAACCGATCGACGGCGGGGCGGCGCTCCACGGGCTCCTCGCGCGGATGCGCGCGGCCGCGGAGGACCCCGCGCCCGCGCGCTGAGCGCTCCGGGTCGCCGCTAGGCGGTCGCCGGCAGGTCGATCGCGACGACGAGCGCCTCGCGGCGCCACTCCTCGAGGTCCTCGTCGGTCCTCGGCGCGTACTTCTCGAACAGGAGCCGGCGCGCGAGGGCATCCTCGTCGCCGCCCTCGACGACGTCCGCCCGCGCGAGGAAGTCGTGCTCGCCGAGGCGCAGGCCGACGGTCGGATGCTCGCGGAGGTTGCGGACCCAGTCGCTCCGGTCGCCGCCACCCGACAGGAGGTACACGCGGTCGCCCTCGAGGGCGAACCAGATCTCGATCGTGTGGGGCCGGCCGGTGCGCCGTCCGGTCGTCGTCAGGTAGCAGTGGTCGAGGGCCGCGACGGCACCCCGGTCCATCGGCCTAGCGCACCGCCCACGCCACGAGGGCGATGAGGACGATGACGGCCGCGACGAGGTAGAGGAGATCGCCCCGGCGGACCTTCCCGGGCTGCATCGCGTTGAAGCCCATCAGGCCCCGTGCGGTCGCTCGAGCCGATCGAGGCTCTCGCGGATGCCGTCGAGGAGCGACCCCGCGTCGAGGACGAACTCCGGACCGAGGTCCGCGAGCTTCTCGAGCGCGTTCTCGAGCGTGTTGCCGGCGGCCTCCGCGTCGCGGAGCGCCTCGACCATCACGACGGCGTAGTCCGGCTGCAGCGGCTTGCCGTCCCAGGGGCAGGTGCCCCCGCTCTCGAGCACCTGCTCGGCGAGGAACTCCCGCCCGCAGCGACGACACGTCCCCTTGATCTTCACGCGCTCTCCTCCTCGGTCACGAGTCCCACGAGCCGGTCGGCGAGGGCGAACGGGTCGACCGGCTTCACGAACCAGGCGTCGGCGCCGGACCAGCGGGCGAGCCACTCGTCCTGGCGCCGGTCGAGCAGGATCACGATCGCGCCCGGGTACGGGTCCGCCTGCCCCCGGAGGTCCCGGGCGAGCCCGAACGCCCCCGCGGGCGAGGTGATCTCGTCCGCGACGACCGCGTCGGGCCGCTCCCGGAGCGCCACCTCGAGGCCGCGGACACCGTCGGGTGCCTCGAGGAACCGGATCGGTCCGCCGAGCCGACGCTCGAGGCTCCGCACCGTGAGGCGCATCACGTCGAGGGTGGCGGGATCGGCGGCGACGAGCAGGACGTCCACGCCCGCATCGTAGACGGGCCCCCGAGACCGCGTCAGCGGGCGGGGACCTCCCAGGTGTCGCCCGAGCGCAGGAGGGACGCGAGGGTGCCCCTCCCGAGGCGCTCCGTCGTCGCCTCGATCTGGGCGAGCATCGCGTCACCGTAGACCGCGCGCTCGACGTCCCGGAACACCCCGATGCAGGTCGGCTCGTGCGGGCCGCGCGCGATGTTCGCGAGGGCGAAGGCGAGCGACGGGTCGCCCTTCGCGTCGTGGACGACGATGTCCTCCCGGCGCACGTCGGCGACGTCGGCGACCCCGAGGCGGCCGTTCGGCCCGACCGCGACGCAGCGCGTGCCCTCGTCGAAGATCACCGGCTCGCCGTCGGCGAGGCGGATCTGGTTGTGGGTCCCCTGCGGCTTCTCGCGGAGCAGGTCGAACGCTCCGTCGTTGAAGACGTTGCAGTTCTGGTAGATCTCGACGAACGCCGCGCCGCGGTGCGCCGCGGCGCGGCGGAGGACCTCGGTGAGGTGCGCGCGGTCGTTGTCGACGGAGCGCGCGACGAACGTCGCCTCCGCGCCGAGCGCGAGCGCGACCGGGTTGAACGGGTGATCGACGGAGCCGAACGGCGTCGACTTCGTGACCTTCCCCTCCTCGCTCGTCGGCGAGTACTGGCCCTTCGTGAGGCCGTAGATCTGGTTGTTGAACAGGAGGATCTTCAGGTTCACGTTGCGCCGGAGCGCGTGGATCAGGTGGTTCCCGCCGATCGAGAGCCCGTCGCCGTCGCCGGTCACGACCCAGACCGAGAGGTCCGGCCGCGCCGTCGCGACGCCGGTCGCGAGCGCGGGCGCCCGTCCGTGCACGCCGTGCATGCCGTAGGTGTCGACGTAGTACGTGAAGCGGCCCGAGCAGCCGATGCCCGAGACGAACACCGTGTCGTCGGGCGCGATCCCGAGCTCGGGGAGGAACGACTGGACGGTCGAGAGGATCGCGTAGTCCCCGCAGCCCGGGCACCAGCGGACCTCGCGGTCGCTCGTGAAGTCCTTCTTCGAAAGCGTCGTGTCGCCCTGCGTCGCGCTCATGCGAGCTCCTCGAAGATCGCGCGCTCGAGCTCCTCGGCGAAGATCGGCTGGCCCGCCACCTTCGAGTGCGACCGCGCGTCCACGAGGAAGCGCGCCCGCACGAGGAGCGCGAGCTGGCCGGCGTTCACCTCGGGGATGAGCACCTTCCGGTAGCGGCCGAGGACCTCGCCGGTGTTCGCGGGGAACGGGTTCACGTGGACGAGGTGCGCGGTCGCGACCTTCCGGCCCCCGTCGCGCACGCGTCGGGCGGCGGCGCGGATCGTGCCGTACGTCGAGCCCCACCCGAGGACGAGGAGGTCGGCGTCGCCGTCGGGGTCGTCGACCTCGAGCGGCGGGATGTCGCGGGAGATGCCCTCGACCTTGTCGGCGCGGATCCGCGTCACCCGGTCGTGGTTCTCGGGGTCGTAGCTGATGTCGCCGGAGCCGTCCTCCTTCTCGAGGCCGCCGATCCGGTGCCGGAGGCCGCGCGTGCCCGGCAGCGCCCACGGCCGGGCACCGCGCTCGTCGCGCAGGAACGGGAGGAACTCCTGGCCCGCGTTCGGGCCGGTCGCGAACGCCGGGTCGATGCGCGGGAGGTCGTCGACCTCGGGCACGCGCCAGGGCTCCGAGGAGTTCCCGAGGAACGTGTCGGACAGGAGGATCACCGGGGTGCGGTAGCGCACCGCGATCCGGGCGGCCTCGAGCGCGGCATCGAAGCAGTGCGACGGCGACTTCGCGGCGACGACCGGCATCGGCGACTCGCCGTGGCGGCCGAACATCGCGAGGAGGAGGTCCGACTGCTCGGTCTTCGTGGGCATCCCCGTCGAGGGGCCCGCGCGCTGGACGTCCACGATCACCATCGGGAGCTCCATCATCACCGCGAGGCCGAGGGTCTCGGCCTTGAGGTCCATGCCGGGGCCGCTCGTGCCGGTGACCGCGAGGTCGCCCGCGAACGCCGCCCCGAGCGCCACGTTCGCGGCGGCGATCTCGTCCTCGGCCTGGAGCGTGCGGACGCCGAAGTTCTTCAGGCGGGAGAGCTCGTGGAGGAGCTCCGAGGCCGGCGTGATCGGGTAGCTCGCGTAGAAGAGGTTCAGGCCGCTGCGCTCCGCGGCGGCGACGAGGCCCCATGCGAGCGCCGTCGCGCCGGAGACGTTGCGGTACGTGCCCGGCTGCGTCGCCGCCGGCTTCACGGTGAACGAGATCGGGATGAGCTCCGTCGTCTCGCCGAAGTTGTAGCCCGCCTTGAAGGCCGCGACGTTCGCCTGGAGGACCTCGGGCTTCTTGCCGAACTTCGTCTCGAGCCACGCGAGCGTGACGTCGACGGGTCGTCCGTACATCCACGACACGAGGCCGAGCGCGAACATGTTCTTCGAGCGCTCCGCCTCCTTGCGCGACACGCCGAGCTCCTCCACGGCGCGGACGGTGATCGAGGTCATCGGGACGCGGAACACCTGGTAGCCGTCGAGCGAGCCGTCGGAGAGCGGGTCGCTCGCGTAGCCGGCCTTGTCGATGTTGCGCTGCACGAAGGCGTCCTCGTTCACGATGATCATGCCGCCCTTCACGAGGGAGCGGATCTCGGCCTTCAGCGCGGCCGGGTTCATCGCGACGAGCACGTCGGGGTGGTCGCCGGGCGTGAGGATGTCGCGCGAGGCGAACTGGATCTGGAACGCGGAGACCCCGGCGACCGTGCCGGCGGGGGCGCGGATCTCGGCCGGGAAGTCCGGGAGCGTCGCGAGGTCGTTGCCGAGGACGGCGGTCGCGCTTGTGAAGCGGTCGCCCGTCAGCTGCATGCCGTCGCCGGAGTCCCCGGCGAACCGGATGACGACGCGCTCCTTCTCCTCGACGCTCTTGACCATGTCCCGCCGGCGAGGCCGG
>JBJTYK010000208.1:0-3181 GCA_046082745.1 Actinomycetota bacterium
GCGGACCTCTGGCTCTCCGTCGAGGCACGTTGGTACCTCGACCCCCTGTACGGCCGCGGGTACCCACGCGCCGTCTGGGACGTCCTCGACCGCGAGGGACTCGCGCCCGAGATCGCGGACGGCGACCTCGCGGCGATCGCCGCGCCGACGGACCTCCTCGGGCTGAACTACTACTCCCGCTCGACGGTCCGCCACGACGACGCCGACCCGCGCTGGCACGCGGCGTCGGTCGAGGAGGACGGCGAGCGCACGCAGGTCGACTGGCTCGTCGTGCCCGAGGGGCTCGAGGACCTCCTCCGGTGGGTCCACGCCGAGTACGCGCCGCCGGCGCTCCACGTGACCGAGAACGGCGCGGCGTTCCCCGACGTCGTCGCCGCCGACGGCGCGGTCCACGACGACCGGCGCATCGCGTACCTCGACGGGCACTTCCGCGCCGCGGGCCGGGCGATCGCCGCCGGGGTCCCGCTCCGCGGCTACTTCGTCTGGTCGCTCCTCGACAACTTCGAGTGGGCGCTCGGCTACGACGTGCGCTTCGGTATCGTCCGGGTGGACTTCGACACGCTCGAGCGGACGCCGAAGGACTCGTTCCGGTGGTACCGGGACGTCATCGCCGCGAACGGGCTGGGGGACGGATGAGGGTCGCGCTCTTCGGCTGCGGGTGGATCCAGGACTTCCACGCCCGGGGGGTGCTCGCGTACCCCGGGGCCGAGCTCGCCGTCGTCGTGAACCACCGCGCCGAGACCGCGCGGTCGTTCGCCGAACGCCACGGCATCCCGCGGGTCGAGACCGACTGGGAGGCAGCGGTCGCGGCCGGCGGTTTCGACGCGGCGATCGTGAGCACCCCGAACGCCCTCCACGCGCCGCAGGCGATCGCGCTCCTGCGGGCGGGCATCCCGGTCCTCGTCGAGAAGCCGATGGCGACGACCGTCGCCGAGTGCGACGCGATGATCGGTGCCGCCGATGCCTCGGGCGCGGCGCTCATGGTCGCCCACTGCTGGCGCTTCCGCGACGAGGTCGTCGCGATGCGCGACCGCATCGCCGCGGGGGAGTTCGGCGACATCGTGAAGACCCGGGGCTACGGCGTCCACGCGGAGTGGGGGCCCTCCGGCTGGTTCACCGATCCGGCGCTCGCGGGCGGCGGCGCGCTCGTCGACATGGGGGTCCACGCGATCGACACGGTGCGGTTCCTGCTCGGCGACCCCGAGCCGGTCGCGGTCCGCGGGGTCGTCGGCACCCGCTACGCGGGGGGCCGCTACGTCGTCGACGACGACGCGATCCTGCTCGTCACCTGGTCGAACGGGACGAACTCGATCATCGAGAGCGGCTGGTGGCACCCGCGCAAGGGCGGCCTCGAGGCCGACACGGAGGTCTACGGCACCCGGGGCTTCGACCGCATCTGGGCCGAGGAACCGCCCGGTCCCGACTACGAGCACTGCACGCAGCCGATGTACTCGGCGCAGGTGCGGGAGTTCCTCTCGGCGCTCGAGGAGGGCCGCAGGCCGCGCCCCGACGGCGCGGACGGCCGCATCGTCATGCGGGTGGTCGAGGCAGCGCTCGCCGACGCGCGCGGCTGAGTCCGGGAACGACGAAGGGCCGGGCGCGGAGCGCCCGGCCCTTCGGTTGGAACCTGGAACCTAGCGCGTCGCGGCGAGCGCGTCGTTGGAGTCAGCGGCGCTCTCGCGGAACTTGCCGCCGCCGCCGAAGCCACCACCGCCGCCACCGCCGCCACCGCCGCCATCGTCGCAGGCGCCGAGCGTGTCACCGTGACCGAGGTGCCCACCGAGCGCCGACTCGGGCACGGTCATGGTCATCGGGTTGGGGCCGTCCGGGTTGTGGCAGATCACCACGTCGTCGTCGGAGCCACCGGGGCAGCCACCGACCGCGTACCACTTCCCGTTCTCCGCGGCCTTGGCGCTGACCTGGAGCTCGACGTACGGGTTCGTCGCCGAACCGGTCTCCTTGCAGACCGTCACCTTGTCCGGCTTGTCGGCGATCGCGACGTTCATGACACCCATCACGCCGACCGCGAACACGGCAAGGAGCAACAGCATCTTCTTCAAGCGGAACCACCTCCTCGCGGGCAAGGGTACCCGACACGGCTGGCCTGTGCTCGCAGCCGGCCCCGAGCGGTTGGGAGGGGTGCCCCGTGGGGGAACCCCCCGGAGGCGGTGTGCGTGGCCCCCCGGGCATTGCCCGGGGGGCCCGCTCGGCGGAGGTGGACGGGAATCGAACCCGCCCGGGGGCTCGCGCCCCCGCACCGGTTTTGAAGACCGGGAGGCCCACCAGGCGCCCTGACACCTCCGCGGCGAGGATAGCCGTCGGGCGTCCCGGCCGAGTCGGTGGCCGCGCCTAGCATTGGGGGCGTGGAGGCGGCCTTCTTCGACCTCGACAAGACGCTCATCTCGACGTCGTCGTCGCTCGCCCTGTCGCGGCCGCTCTACCGGGCCGGGATGGTCTCGCGGGCCCAGCTCCTCCGCGGCGCGTACGGGCAGCTCGCGTACGTGCTCCTCGGGGCCGACGAGGGCCGGATGGAGCGCATGCGCGACCGGATGCTGATGCTGTCGCGCGGGTGGGACCGGGGGGAGGTCGAGGACCTCGTCCGCGACGTGATCGTCGACCTCGTCGATCCGTACGTCTACCAGGAGGGTCTCGACCTCCTCGCCGAGCACCGCGCGGCCGGGCGGCGCACGTTCATCGTCTCGTCATCGCCCGAGGAGATCGTCCGGCCGCTCGCCGCGCACTTCGGGGTCGAAGACGTCCTCGCGACGCGGGCTCGCATCGTCGACGGCCGGTACACGGGCGACCTCGACTTCTACTGCGCGGGTCCGGGCAAGGCCGAGGCGATGCGCGACGTCGCGGAGCGCGAGGACATCGACCTCGCCGCGTCCTTCGCCTACTCGGACTCGATCGCGGACCTCCCGATGCTGAAGGCCGTCGGCCACCCGTTCGCGGTGAACCCCGACCGCGATCTGCGTCGCGAGGCGGAGGCGAGCGGCTGGCCGGTCCTCGCGTTCGAGCGTCCGGTGCGGCTGCGCACCCGGATCGCGCGCACCGCGGCGGAACCGCGCGCGCAGGCGACCGCGGGGGTCATCGCCGGCATCACCGCCGCCGCGGTCGTCGGGTGGATGCTCGTTCGGGCGCGACGAACCAGGCACGGAGCGGGGGGCACGGGCCAGCGACC
>JBJTYK010000209.1:0-16063 GCA_046082745.1 Actinomycetota bacterium
GGCGGCGCGCCCGAGGGCGCGCCGCCCCCGCTTGTCGTCCGGGCCGGGTGCCCGGTAGCCTGCACCGAGCCGCAGACCGCAGGGGCGCCGCACAATCCGGCCACGCCGGCACCTGCCGAGGCCACGAGGACCGCGTTCGCGCGCACGCCTCCGCAGCCTCCTGCGGGGGCGTTCTCCGTTTCCAGGGAGCTGAGATGGCGAAGCAGACGAAGATCGACACGGTCGCGGAACTCCGGGAGCGCATCGCGGGCTCCGAGGCCCTCCTCCTCGCGGAGTACCGCGGCCTCACCGTGCACGAGACCTCGACGCTGCGGCGGTCGCTCGCCGACGTCGCCTCGTTCGCGGTCGTGAAGAACACGCTCATGAAGCGCGCGGCCGCCGAGGCCGGCGTCGACGCCGAGGTCGGCGAGCTCCTGAACGGCCCGACCGCGGTCGCGTTCGTGACCGGCGACGTCGTCGCGGCCGCGAAGAAGGTCGCCGACGCGATGAAGTCGTTCCCGGCGCTCGTCCTGAAGGGCGCCTACCTCGAGGGACGCGTGCTGCGGGAGGCCGACGCGAAGGCCCTCGCCTCGCTCGACTCGCGCGAGGTCATGCTGTCGAAGATCGCCGGGATGCTCCAGTCGGAGATGTCCCGCGCGGCCTCGATGTTCCAGGCCGTGCAGAGCCGGTTCCTCGGTCTGCTCGAGGCCTACCGGGAGAAGCTCCCCGCGGCCGGAACCGCGCCCGCCGAGGTCGCCGCAACGTCGGCGCCCGAGGCTGCGGCGTCGGAGCCGGAGGCGGGGGAGGAGCCGACCGCGGCCGAGCCCGCGGCGAGCGAGGAAGCGCCCGCGGCCGAGGCCGCGGCGACGGAGGGAGAGGAGTAGTCCATGGCGAAGGTGAACACCGAGGACCTGCTGGAGCAGTTCAAGGGGATGACCCTCCTCGAGCTCTCCGAGTTCATCAAGCAGTTCGAGGAGACGTTCGACGTCAAGGCCGCGGCCGCCGGCCCGGTCATGATGGCGGCGCCCGCGGGCGGCGGCGGCGGCGCGGCGGAGGAGGAGCAGTCCTCGTTCACCGTGATCCTCGCGGACGCCGGCGCGCAGAAGATCCAGGTCATCAAGGAGGTGCGCGCGCTCACGAGCCTCGGCCTCAAGGAGGCGAAGGACCTCGTGGACGGCGCGCCGAAGCCCGTCCTCGAGAACGTCGCGAAGGAACAGGCCGACAAGGCGAAGGAGCAGCTCGAGGGCGCCGGCGCGAAGGTCGAGATCAAGTAACGCTGCGCCGCAAGGAACGCAGATCGGAGGGGCGGGGCCGCGGGGACGCGGCCCCGCCCCGTTCCGTTCCCCGGCGTTCCGCTTCTCCACAACCGCGCAACATCGGATCCCGCGGGATTCCGTGCGCCCGCGAGCGTCGCTGGGTAGGATGCGTCCGCGGGCCACACCGGTCCGCGCAGCGAACCTGGGGGGCAGCACATGAACAAGGACGACCGATCGTTCGGACAGCGCCTGCGAGCGGCGCGCGTCGCCGCGGGGATGAGCCAGTCCGCGGTCGAGGAGATCTCCGGCATCCCGAAGGCGCGCCTGTCGCGCTACGAGAACGGCCACGTGGTGCCGTCCATCCAGACGCTCGAGCGCCTCGCCGTCGCGCTCGGGGTCTCCGAGGCGAGCCTGCTCGGCGACCAGCGGGCCATCCTCGAGGACTTCTTCAACGCCCTCTACGACCGCGGCGTGCGCATCACCTCGAGCGAGCAGGCCGTCACGGTCGCCCACGCGCTCGCCGACCTCGTGCAGGCGATCGAGGAACCCGAGCGCCAGGCGGCGGTCGGCAAGGCGGCGGAGGCCCTCCTCGGCAGTTGACCCCGGCTTGACCGCCTCCGGGGGCGGGGGTAGGGTCGGGCGGTCGTTCCGGCCGGACCGGCCGTGTGTTTGACGACCCCGCGCGCCCACCCGTATATTGGGGCCTCGCCGTGCCGCGCCCGTGCCTGTTCGCGTCCCGTGAAGTGCCTGCGTCCCTAGGAGGGAGCTTCCTTGCCTGACCCGCTCGTTCCGGTCCGCGAACGCGTCAGCTTCTCGAAGCTCAAGGAACCGCTCCCGCTCCCCGACCTCGTCGGCATCCAGCGCGAGTCCTTCGACTGGCTGATCGAGCACGGGCTCCGCGAGGTCCTCGACGAGGTCTCGCCGATCGAGGACTTCTCCGGTCTCTTCCAGCTCCATTTCCGGGAGCACCACTTCAACCCGCCGAAGTTCTCCGAGGAGGAGTGCAAGGAGAAGGACATCACCTACTCCCGACCGCTCTTCGTCCAGGCGATGTTCGTGGCGAAGGCGACCGGTGAGATCAAGGAGCAGGAGGTCTTCATGGGGGACTTCCCCATGATGACCGAGCGCGGCACCTTCATCATCAACGGCACCGAGCGCGTCGTCGTGTCGCAGCTCGTCCGGTCCCCGGGCGTCTACTTCCATCGCGAGGCCGACAAGACCTCCGACCGCGACATCTACGTCGCGAAGATGATCCCGGGCCGCGGCGCGTGGCTCGAGTTCGACGTCGACAAGAAGGAGACCGTCGGCGTCCGCATCGACCGCAAGCGTCGGCAGAGCGTCACCGTCTTCCTGAAGGCCCTCGGCTGGTCGAGCGACGAGATCCTCGCGCTGTTCGGCAACGCGCCCTCGATCCAGGCGACGCTCGAGAAGGATCACGTCGAGACGCCCGAGGAGGCCCTCGAGGACATCTTCAAGAAGCTCCGTCCGGGCGAGCCGCCGACCGCGGAGTCCGCGCGCGTGCTCCTCGAGAACCTCTTCTTCAACCCGAAGCGCTACGACCTCGCCCGCGTCGGCCGCCACAAGGTCGACAAGAAGCTCGGCAAGGTCGAGGAGATCCTGCCGGCGCAGCTGAAGGCGCGCGCGAAAGCTCTCCAGGAGGGCGCGAACCCCGACCGCAAGCCCTGGGAGCAGCCGCGGTTCCGCGTCTCCTCCGAGATCCAGCGCGACGAGAAGGGCGAGGGCGGGCCGGACTACAAGGGGATCATCACCTACGAGGACATCCTGAAGACCGTCCGCTACCTCGTGAACCTCCACGCCGGCTTCGAGGGCTTCGAGCAGGACGACATCGACCACTTCGGCAACCGCCGTCTGCGGTCGGTGGGCGAGCTCATCCAGAACCAGATCCGCATCGGCCTCTCGCGGATGGAGCGCGTCGTGCGCGAGCGCATGACGACGCAGGACGTCGAGGCGATCACGCCGCAGACGCTCATCAACATCCGTCCGGTCGTCGCGTCGATCAAGGAGTTCTTCGGCACCTCGCAGCTCTCGCAGTTCATGGACCAGACGAACCCGCTCGCCGGCCTCACGCACAAGCGCCGCCTCTCCGCCCTCGGGCCGGGCGGGCTCTCGCGCGAGCGCGCGGGGTTCGAGGTCCGCGACGTCCACCCGTCGCACTACGGCCGGATGTGCCCGATCGAGACGCCGGAGGGCCCGAACATCGGCCTCATCGGCTCGCTCTCGAGCTACGGGCGGATCAACGAGTTCGGCTTCATCGAGACGCCGTACCGCCGCGTCGTCGAGGGGAAGGTCACCGACAAGATCGACTACCTCTCGGCCGACGAGGAGGACCGTCACGTCATCGCGCAGGCGAACGAGCCGATCGACGACAAGGGCAACTACCTGAACCCCCAGGTCCTGTGCCGCCGCAAGGGTGGCGAGGTCGACTCCGTCCCCCCGACGGAGGTCGACTACATGGACGTCTCGCCGAAGCAGATCATCTCGGTGGCCGCGGCGCTCATCCCGTTCCTCGAGCACGACGACGCGAACCGGGCCCTCATGGGCGCGAACATGCAGCGCCAGGCGGTGCCGCTCCTGCGCGCCGAGGCGCCGATCGTCGGCACCGGCGTGGAGTTCCGCACGGCGGTCGACGCCGGCGACGTGATCCTCGCCCACGAGGGCGGGGTCGTCGAGGACGCGTCCGCCGACGAGATCGTGATCCGCGAGAAGACCGGCGACCTGCGCACGTACCGGCTCCTGAAGTTCCGCCGTTCGAACCAGGGGACCTGCCTGAACCAGCGCCCGGTCGTCGTGACCGGCGACCGCGTCGTGAAGGGCCAGGTCATCGCCGACGGACCCTCGACGGACTCCGGCGAACTCGCCCTCGGCCGCAACCTCGTCGTCGCGTACATGCCCTGGGAGGGCCACAACTACGAGGACGCCATCATCATCTCCGAGCGACTCGTGAAGGACGACGTCCTCACCTCGATCCACATCGAGGAGCACGAGATCGACGCCCGCGACACGAAGCTCGGCGCGGAGGAGATCACCCGCGACATCCCGAACGTCGCCGAGGAGATCCTGAAGGACCTCGACGAGCGCGGCATCGTGCGGATCGGCGCCGAGGTGAACCCCGGCGACTACCTCGTCGGCAAGGTCACCCCGAAGGGCGAGACCGAGCTCACGCCCGAGGAGCGCCTCCTGCGCGCGATCTTCGGTGAGAAGGCGCGCGACGTCCGCGACACCTCGCTCAAGGTCCCGCACGGGGAGTCGGGCAAGATCATCGGCGTCCGCCTCTTCAGCCGCGAGAACGGCGACGAGCTCCAGCCGGGCGTGAACCAGCTCGTGCGGGTCTACATCGCCCAGAAGCGCAAGATCTCCGACGGCGACAAGCTCGCCGGCCGCCACGGGAACAAGGGCGTCATCTCGACGATCCTCCCCGAGGAGGACATGCCCTTCCTCGCCGACGGCACGCCCGTCGACATCGTCCTGAACCCCCTCGGCGTGCCGTCCCGGATGAACCTCGGCCAGGTCCTCGAGGCGCACCTCGGCTGGGCGGGCCTCGTCGGCTTCCGCAAGGACGGCAAGGACCACGCGGCGCCGGCGTTCGTCTCGACCCCGGTGTTCGACGGCGCGCGCGAGAACGAGATCCTCGACGCGATCCGCGGCTCGCACCCGAACCGCGACGGCGTCCGGCTCGTCGACGAGGTCGGCAAGGCCGTCCTGTTCGACGGCCGCACCGGCGAGCCCTACGACGAGCGCGTCACCGTGGGCGTCGCCTACATCCTGAAGCTCCTCCACCTCGTCGACGACAAGATCCACGCGCGCTCGACGGGCCCGTACTCGATGATCACCCAGCAGCCCCTCGGCGGGAAGGCCCAGTTCGGCGGCCAGCGCTTCGGCGAGATGGAGGTCTGGGCCCTCGAGGCCTACGGCGCCGCGTACGCGCTCCAGGAGCTCCTCACGATCAAGTCCGACGACATCGTCGGCCGCGTGAAGGTCTACGAGGCGATCGTGAAGGGCGAGAACATCCCCGAGCCGGGCATCCCCGAGTCGTTCAAGGTGCTCATCAAGGAGATGCAGTCGCTCTGCCTGAACGTCGTGGTCTCCTCGGCCGACGGCGCGCAGATCGAGCTCCGCGAGACCGACGAGGACTTCTTCCGGGCCGCCGAGGAACTCGGGATCGACCTCTCCCGCCGCGAGCCGGCGGGCGCGGACTTCGACTGATGAGCGAGGGGAACGTCGTGGTGTCCGACATCCGGGAACGGGAGGCGCGCTAGGTGCTCGACGTCAACGTCTTCGACGCGATCGAGATCGGCCTCGCGACGGCCGACCAGATCCGCGCGTGGTCCAACGGTGAGGTCAAGAAGCCCGAGACGATCAACTACCGGACGCTCAAGCCCGAGAAGGATGGGCTGTTCTGCGAGCGGATCTTCGGGCCGACCCGCGACTGGGAGTGCCACTGCGGCAAGTACAAGCGCGTCCGCTTCAAGGGCATCATCTGCGAGCGCTGCGGCGTCGAGATCACCCGGAGCCGCGTGCGCCGCGACCGCATGGGCCACATCGAGCTCGCGGCCCCGGTCACGCACATCTGGTACTTCAAGGGCGTCCCGTCGCGGCTCGGCTACCTCCTCGACATCGCGCCGAAGGACCTCGAGCGCATCATCTACTTCGCGGCCTACGTCATCACGAACATCGACCTGGAGCGTCGCCACAAGGACCTCCCGGACCTCGAGAAGCAGGTCGACCGCGAGAAGAAGGAGCTCGACGCCGACCGCGACGCCGAGATCCGCGCGCGCCTGTCCGAGCTCGAGACCCGGCTCCGCCAGCTCGAGAAGGAGGGCGTGAAGGGCGCGGCCCTGTCCGCCGAGAAGAAGGCCGCGCAGCGCGACGTCGACCGCATCACGGAGACCGCGAAGCGCGACGCCGATCACCTCGACGAGGTGCTCACCGCGTTCAAGGCCCTGAAGCCGAAGCAGCTCGTCGCCGACGACGCGATCTACCGCTCGCTGCGCGAGCGCTACGGCGACTACTTCGACGGCGGCATGGGTGCCGAGGCGATCAAGCGCCTGCTCCAGGAGCTCCCGCTCGAGGAGGAGGCCCAGTCCCTCCGCGAGCAGATCGCGACCGGCAAGGGCGCGCGTCGCGCGAAGGCGATCAAGCGGCTGAAGGTCGTGAAGCACTTCGTCGAGGGCAAGAACACGCCCCTCGGCATGGTGCTCGACGCCGTGCCGGTCATCCCGCCGGACCTGCGCCCGATGGTGCAGCTCGACGGCGGCCGGTTCGCGACCTCCGACCTGAACGACCTCTACCGCCGCGTGATCAACCGCAACAACCGCCTGAAGCGGCTCCTCGACCTCCATGCGCCGGAGATCATCGTGAACAACGAGAAGCGCATGCTCCAGGAGGCCGTCGACGCGCTCTTCGACAACGGCCGCCGCGGCCGCCCGGTGACGGGCCCCGGCAACCGCCCGCTGAAGTCGCTGTCCGACATGCTGAAGGGCAAGCAGGGGCGCTTCCGCCAGAACCTCCTCGGCAAGCGCGTCGACTACTCCGGCCGTTCGGTCATCGTCGTCGGCCCGTCGCTGAAGCTCCACCAGTGCGGCCTGCCGAAGCAGATGGCCCTCGAGCTCTTCAAGCCGTTCGTCATGAAGCGCCTCGTCGACAAGGCCCTCGCGCAGAACATCAAGAGCGCGAAGCGGATGGTCGAGCGCGCCCGCCCGCAGGTCTGGGACGTCCTCGACGAGGTCATCCGCGAGCACCCGGTCCTCCTGAACCGCGCGCCGACCCTCCACCGACTCGGCATCCAGGCGTTCGAGCCCGTCCTCGTCGAGGGCAAGGCGATCCAGATCCACCCGCTCGTCTGCACGGCCTTCAACGCCGACTTCGACGGCGACCAGATGGCGGTCCACGTCCCGCTCTCCGCCGAGGCGCAGGCCGAGGCGCGCGTGCTCATGCTCTCGACGAACAACATCCTCTCGCCGGCGCACGGGCGCCCGATCGCGGTGCCGAACCAGGACATCGTGCTCGGCATCTACTACCTCACGCTCGACGCGGGCCGCGAGATCGCCGAGGAGGACATGCCGCGGTTCGGGTCGGTCACCGAGGCGCTCATCGCCCTCGACCACCGCCGCATCCACGTCCACGACCCGATCCGCGTCCGCCTGCCGCTCGGCAAGGCGGTCCCCGCCGGGTACCTCCCGGAGGCGAAGGACGGCGTCCGCCCGCTCGCGACGACGACCGCCGGCCGCCTCATCCTGAACGCGGTCTTCCCCGACGCCGAGGAGTACGTGAACCGTCCGCTCCTCAAGGGCGACATCGGCCGCCTCGTCGACACGTGCGTGCGCCGCTACGACCGCAAGACCGTCGAGGAGGTCCTCGACGGGCTGAAGGAGGTCGGGTTCCACTGGGCGACCCGCGCCGGCGTGACGATCGGCGTCGAGGACGTCACGACGCCGCCGGACAAGGCGAAGATCCTCGACTCCTACGAGCAGCGCGCCTCGAAGATCGAGACGCAGTTCCGCTAGGGCATCATCACGGACGAAGAACGCCGCCAGGAACTCATCGAGATCTGGACGCAGGCGACCGACGAGGTCAAGGAAGCCATGGAGCGGCAGTTCGCCGTCACGAACCCGATCTACATGATGGCGAACTCCGGGGCCCGCGGGAACATCATGCAGATCCGCCAGATCGCGGGCATGCGCGGCCTCGTCGCGAACCCGAAGGGCGAGATCATCCCGCGCCCGATCAAGTCGAACTTCCGCGAGGGACTCTCGGTCCTCGAGTACTTCATCTCGACGCACGGTGCGCGCAAGGGCCTCGCCGACACCGCGCTCCGCACGGCGGACTCCGGCTACCTCACGCGTCGTCTCGTCGACGTCTCGCAGGAGCTCATCGTCCGCGAGGAGGACTGCGGGTCCGACCGCGGCATCGAGATCCCGGTGCTCATCGACGGCGCCCGCAACCCGCACCTCGACACCTCGCTCTACAGCCGGGTCCTCGCCGAGGACGCGAAGGGCGCCGACGGCAAGCGCGTCGCGGCCCGCAACGACGAGGTGAGCGACCTGCTCGCGACCGCGCTCGTCGAGGCGGGCGTCACGAGCGTGCGCGTGCGCTCGGCGACGACCTGCGAGGCGCTCTACGGCATCTGCCGCCTCTGCTACGGCTGGTCGCTCGCGTCCGGGCGCCTCGTCGACATCGGCGAGGCCGTCGGCATCGTCGCCGCGCAGTCGATCGGCGAGCCGGGCACGCAGCTCACGATGCGGACGTTCCACACCGGCGGCGTCGCCGGCCAGGACATCACGCACGGTCTGCCGCGCGTCGTCGAGCTCTTCGAGGCGCGACGCCCGAAGGGCGTCGCGCAGATCACCCACTACGCCGGCGTGATCTCGATCGAGAACGTCGAGGAGAAGAAGGAGCGGCGGATCACCGTCACCCAGGACGACGGCCAGCAGGACGAGTACCGGGTGTCGTACCGGGCGCGGCTCACCGTCCAGGACGGCGACCGCGTCGAGGTCGGCCAGCGCCTCACCGAGGGTTCCGTCGACCCGCACGAGCGGCTCGCGATCGAGGGGCTCCAGGCGCTCCAGCACCACCTCGTCGACGAGGTCCAGCAGGTCTACCGCAGCCAGGGCGTGACGATCCACGACAAGCACATCGAACTCATCGTGCGCCAGATGCTCCGGAAGGTGCAGATCAACGAGGCCGGCGACACGGAGTTCCTGCCGGGCGACCTCGTCGACCGCCGACGCTTCGAGCGGGTGAACCGCGAGGCGATCGACGCCGGCACGCAGCCCGCGACGGCGCGGCCGTGGCTGCTCGGCATCACGAAGGCCTCGCTCGCGACCGACTCGTGGCTCTCGGCCGCCTCGTTCCAGGAGACGACCCGGGTGCTCACCGAGAACGCGATCCAGGGGCGTTCCGACGAGCTCATCGGTCTGAAGGAGAACGTGATCATCGGCAAGCTCATCCCCGCGGGGACCGGCATGCCGAAGTACCGGAACACCCTCGTCCACATCAAGCCCGAGGCCATCCCCGAGTACTGGCTCGCCCGTCAGCGGGAGATCCAGGAAGCCGCGCTCCTCGGCGAGGGCGAGGCGATCGGCGGTGCGGGCGGCGGGGCCGGGACGATCACCCGGGAGGAGGCCGAGCGCCTGCTCGGCGGACCCGGGCTCTCCTCGCTCGACGAGCCCGAGGCGCTCGCCGAGACCGCCGGCGACGCCGAGGAGTAGCGCCGCCGCGCGGCTTGCGCTGCCACGGCTCCCCCTGCTACAACCCGGGTGCCCCGTCGCTCGGACGGGCCCCATGAGGAGGGGTTGCCCCATGTCGCTCCGCCACCGCACGCTCGCGCTCGTCACCGCCGCCGCCGCGTTCCTCGGCGCCGCGGTCGTGGCGCTCCCGGAGGCCGCCGCCGGCGGCACCGGCATGCAGCTCATCCGCTACCTCCGGACGGTCGACCTCGCGGAGGTGCAGGCAGATGCGGCGGAGATCGCCGCGGCGTACGAGGCCGCCTCCTTCGCGGCGAACCAGCCGAGCGGGGCGCGACAGGTCGGCGGGGGACAGAGCACCGCCGACGCCGGCGCCGCCTACCTCGAGTCGGAACTGCGTCGTGGGGAGGTCGAGCGGACGCGGCCGGGTGGCGGCCTGTCCGGTCGGAGCACGTCCTTCGCGAAGGGCCTGCCGACCGCCGAGCCGGTCGGCGTCGACGCCGGTGAGGTGGACTCCTGGCAGGGGATCTCGCACTTCGATTCCCGCTTCGCGAGCGCCGGGCGCTCGTACCAGAACGAACCCTCCGATCTCGCGCTGTGCGCGAGCGACGAGTACATCCTCGAAGGCGTGAACACCGCCGTCCAGGTCTACGACGCGCAGACCGGCGCGGCGCTCCTCGACGGGGGCTACGCGAACCCCGGGCGTCGCGGCGCCGCTCCCCACGGTCTGCTCCCGAGTCTGTCGGCCGACGGCCAGGGGTACGACGGGCCGGCGGCGCTCGCCCTGAACGAGTTCTTCGGTGAGTCGCCGGCGTTCGACCGGCAGCTCTACTACGACCTCCTCTACGGCTTCGCCGATCCCGCGGACGAGGACGATCCGCTCGCCGGTGTGGACGGCAACAGCCTCGGCGACCCGGTTTGCCGCTACGACGCCGAGGCGGACCGCTGGATCATGACGACGTACCTCCTCTACTGGGATTCGAAGAAGCAGAACTACTCGGGCAAGACCTCGGTGGCGGTCGCGGTGAGCGAGACCGGGGACCCGACGGGCACCTGGAACGTATTCGAGATCGACGCCACGAACAACGGGGAGTTCGGCGGCCCCGACCACGGGTGCGACGGCGGCTTCTGCTTCGGCGACTACCCGCAGTTCGCGATCGACGAGAACGGCGTCTACATCACGACGGTGGAGTTCTCCCTGTTCGGCGGGGACTTCAACGGCTCGCAGCTCTACGCCGTGAACAAGGCGGACCTCTACGCCGCCGACGACGCGGACGACCCGATCCGCATCAGCTACCTCGACAACCTCGAGTCGGAGGCTTTCGGTGGCGGTGTCGGCAGCACCTACTCCGTCCAGCCCGTCGACGGCACCCCCGGCGACCACGTCCCCGACACGATGTACTTCGGGATGTCGCACGTGGACGTGCTCGCATCGGCCGGCTACTCGGTGGAGTCGATGTCGGTCTATCGCCTCGCGAACACCTGCAAGCTGAACGGGACCTGCGACGGGGAGGACGAGGGCGCGCCCTCGACGCTCTCCGCCGACGACCTCACGGAGACCATCGTCGAGGTCGGGACGCCCTACGCCGGAACCTACTTCGGCATCCAGCGTCCGGGCTCCACCCCGTTCCTCACGGCGTACAACGCCCGCGTCTACGGGAACTACTCGCAGATCCGGGGACCGGTGCCGATCGACCTCGGGACCGACGGGAAGCTCTACGGTGCGTGGATCCACGACGGCTCGACGCTCGTGTTCTCGACCTCCTCGGGCGCCTACGGGGCGGGGTCGGCGAGCTTCAACCCGCAGAGCGGCGAGTGGAAGCCGATCGGCCAGCAGAGCGGTGTCGCCGTGTTCGCGGTCCCGCTCGGTGAGGACGGTGCGGTCGCCGACGAGGCGTCGGACTCCGCGCTCCTCGCCGTGCCCGGCCAGAACTTCGCGTACCCGACGGCGATCGTGAACGCGGACGGTCAGGGAGCGATCGGCACGACGCTCATCGGGCCGAACCACTGGCCGAGCGCCGCCTACCTTCCCTTCACGCTCGAGGACGGCGTCTTCGGCTTCGGCGACGACCTGCTCGTCGCGCTCCCCGGAGCGGGTCCGAGCGACGGCTTCTCCGGGGTGCTGCCGCCCGGCCGGCGTCCCCGGTGGGGCGACTACGGCGGCGCCGCGACCACCGGGTCGACGATCTGGTTGAGCGCCGGCTACATCGCACAGACCTGCTCGTTCACCGAGTGGTTCGCGGGCAACTTCGTCGGGACGAACGGCAACGTCGTCGGCACCTGCGGGGGCACGCGGGCGTCGATCGCGAACTGGTCGACGGGCATCCTGCGCTACGAGCCGTAGCGCGAGCGAGGTTCCGGAGGGGGCGGCGGCCCGGAGGGCTGCCGCCCCCTCCGTCGTTGCCGGTCGGCTCAGTCCCGGCGGGCGAGCAGCCCCACGAGGTCGGCGTGCACGTGGGGCGGTGCGGCGAGCACCTCGCCGTCGAGGTAGCCCGACCCACCGTCCCAGTCGGTGACGACGCCGCCCGCCTCCTCGACGAGGAGCGCGCCCGCCGCCACGTCCCAGGGGGCGAGCCCGAGCTCGTAATAGGCGTCGAACACCCCGTCGGCCACCCAGGCGAGGTCGAGCGCCGCGGCGCCCGCCCGCCGGACGTCCTCGACCGTGTCGAGCACGCCCGTGAGGGCCTCGAGGTAGCGGGGGAGGCTCCCGCGGCGCCGGAAGGGGAACGCGGTCGCGACGATCGCCGTGCTCGTGGGCCGGTCGGCGACCCGCAGCGGCCGCTCGCGGCCGTCGCGGTCCGTGACGGTGGCGCCCGCGCCCCGCGCCCCCGCGTAGAGGTCACCGAGGAGCGGCGCGCCGACGACGCCGACGATCGGCCGCCCCTCCCGCAGCAGGCCGATCGAGACGCCGACCACCGGGAAGCCGTGCACGAAGTTCGTCGTGCCGTCGATCGGGTCCACGACCCAGGTCTCCGAGGCCTCCCGGGCACCGCCGCCCTCCTCCCCGAGCACGGGGATCCCGGGCGCCCCCGCCTCCAGGGCGGCGCGGATGGCCTCCTCGGCGGCCCGGTCGGCCGCCGTCACGTAGTCGCCGGCGCCCTTCACCTCGACCCGGACCCCCCGCCCGGCCTCGAGCACGATCCGGCCCGCCTCGCGGGCGGCTCCCACGGCGACCTCCCGCAGGCGCGCGAGGTCCCGGTCGCTGGGCATGGCGGGCACGCTAGCAGGGCCCCGGGAGGGGCCCGACGGGCCCCTCCCGGGGCCCTGCCGGGGGGTGCGCGGAGGCGCGATTGACACGCACGAGCCGTGCCCCGTACTCTGACGTTCCTCGCGCGGGCGACCGTGCTCGGCGAATTCGCATCAAGGGGGCCTCCAAGGGAGAACCTGCGCGCACCAAGCAGTTCCCCTGGAAGCCGGACCTCTGGGTCCGGCTTTTCTCACGGCCCCACGGACCACGGATGGAACGGGAAGACCATGCCCACGATCGAACAACTGATCCGGAACGGACGCCAGCGTCCGCGGACGAAGACGAAGAGCCCCGCGCTCAAGGGCTCTCCGCAGCGTCGCGGCGTCTGCACGCGGGTCTACACGACGACGCCGAAGAAGCCGAATTCCGCGCTGCGCAAGGTCGCGCGCGTCCGGCTCACGACCGGCATCGAGGTCACCGCGTACATCCCGGGCGTCGGCCACAACCTCCAGGAGCACTCGATCGTCCTCGTCCGTGCCGGCCGCGTCCGCGACCTGCCGGGCGTGCGCTACAAGATCATCCGCGGCACGCTCGACACCGCGGGCGTGAAGGACCGCAAGAAGGCCCGCTCGCGCTACGGCGCGAAGAAGGACGGCGCCTGATGCCGAGGAAGGGCATCTCCGGCCGCCGCGAGGTCATCGCCGACCCCGTCTACCAGAACGTCCTCGTCACGCAGCTCATCAACAAGGTGCTGCTGCACGGGAAGAAGACGCTCGCGGAGAGCACCGTCTACCGCGCGCTCGAGGTCATCAGCGAGCGCACGTCGAACGACCCGGTGCTCACGCTGAAGAAAGCCGTCGACAACGTCCGCCCGATGGTCGAGGTGCGCTCGCGCCGCGTCGGCGGTTCGAACTACCAGGTGCCGGTCGAGGTCCGTCCGTCCCGCGGCACGACGCTCGCGCTCCGCTGGCTCGTGAACAACTCGCGCGCTCGCAAGGAGCCGACGATGGCGGACCGCCTCGTCGGCGAGCTCATGGACGCCTCGAACGGACAGGGCGTCTCCGTGAAGCGCCGCGAGGACATGCACAAGATGGCCGAGGCGAACAAGGCGTTCGCCCACTACCGCTGGTGAGGCGCTGATGTCGACCCCGGCGGAGCAGGTGCAGGAGCGCCCCCAGCAGAAGGCTGGTGGGAAGGACCTGCTCGTCCGCGAGTACCCCCTCGCGCGCACCCGGAACATCGGCATCATGGCCCACATCGACGCGGGCAAGACCACGACGACCGAGCGCATCCTCTTCTACACGGGCAAGGCCTACAAGATCGGCGAGGTCCACGAGGGCACCGCCACGATGGACTGGATGGAGCAGGAGCGCGAGCGCGGCATCACGATCACCTCCGCCGCGACGACCTGCGTCTGGAAGGACCACTGGATCAACATCATCGACACGCCGGGCCACGTCGACTTCACGGTCGAGGTCGAGCGGTCGCTGCGGGTCCTCGACGGCGCCATCGCGGTCTTCGACGCGGTCGCCGGCGTGGAGCCCCAGACCGAGACCGTGTGGCGTCAGGCCGACCGGTACGACGTCCCGCGCTTCTGCTTCGTGAACAAGATGGACCGCACGGGCGCGAACTTCCAGCGGACGGTCGACATGATGGTCGAACGCCTCGCCGCGAACCCGCTCGTCCTCCAGCTCCCGTGGGGCGCGGAGGCCGACTTCCTGGGCGTCATCGACCTCATCCACATGCGCGCCCTCCGCTGGAGCGGCGAGATGGGCGAGGACTGGGAGGAGGAGCCGATCCCGGCCGACCTCGAGGCGCAGGCCAAGCAGGCGCACCACGACCTCTTCGAGAAGCTCGCCGAGCACGACGAGGGCCTCATGGAGAAGTTCGTCCACGAGCAGGAGCCGACGGTCGACGAGCTCCTCCATGCGATCCGCCGCGCCACGATCGAGGGCCACGGGGTCCCGGTCCTGTGCGGGAGCGCCTTCAAGAACAAGGCGATCCAGCCCCTCCTCGACGGCATCATCCAGTTCCTGCCCTCGCCGCTCGACATCCCGTCCCTCGAGGGACACACGCCGAAGGGCGAGCCGGTCACCCGGCACTCCGACGACGCCGAGCCCTTCGCGGGCCTCGTCTTCAAGATCATGTCCGACCCCTACGTCGGTCGGCTCACGTACGTCCGCGTCTACTCCGGTCAGCTCCGTGCGGGCTCCCACGTCGAGAACGCGACGAAGGACCGCAAGGAGCGCGTCGGTCGCATCCTCCAGATGCACGCGAACCACCGCGAGGACAAGGACGCCGCGTTCGCGGGCGACATCGTCGCGGTCGTCGGCCTGAAGCACTCGACGACCGGCGACACGCTCTGCGACCCGGCGAACCCGGTGGTCCTCGAGTCGATGAGCTTCCCGACGCCGGTCATCTCGGTGGCCGTCGAGCCGAAGACGAAGGCCGACCAGGACAAGCTCGGCAACGGCCTCCAGAAGCTCTCCGACGAGGACCCGACGTTCGTCGTGAAGTTCGTCGAGGAGACCGGCCAGACCGTCATCTCCGGCATGGGCGAGCTCCACCTCGACATCATCGTGGACCGCCTCCGGCGTGAGTTCAGCGTCGAGGCGAACGTCGGCAAGCCGCAGGTCGCCTACCGCGAGACGATCCGCAAGCCCGTCCACAAGGTCGAGGCGCGGTTCATCCGCCAGACCGGTGGTCGCGGCCAGTTCGGCCACGTCTACATCGACCTCGAGCCCACGGGCGAGGGCGGCGGCTACGAGTTCGTGAACAAGGTCGTCGGTGGGTCGATCCCGCGCGAGTACATCCCGGCGGTCGACCAGGGCATCGAGGAGGCCATGGAGTCCGGCGTCCTCGCCGGCTACCCGCTCGTCGACGTCCGCGCGACGCTCGTCGACGGCTCGTACCACGAGGTCGACTCGAGCGAGATGGCCTTCAAGATCGCCGGCTCGATGGCCCTCAAGGAGGCCGCCCGCCGAGCCGACCCGGTCATCCTCGAGCCGGTCATGGAGTTCGAGGTCATCACCCCCGAGGACTTCATGGGCGACGTCATGGGCGACGTCACCTCGCGCCGGGGCCGGATCGAGCAGATCGACGAGCGGGCCGGCCAGAAGGCGATCCGCGTCATCGTGCCGCTCGCCGAGCTCTTCGGCTACGCGACCGACCTGCGGTCGCGGACCCAGGGTCGCGCCTCGCACAGCCCGATGCAGCTGAAGGCGTACGCGGAGGTTCCCGCGAACATTTCCAAGGAGATCATCGCCCGGGTACGGGGCGAGTAGGAGGGAGACAGCCATGGCCAAGCAGAAGTTCGAGCGGACGAAGCCCCACGTGAACATCGGCACGATCGGTCACATCGACCACGGCAAGACGACCCTCACGGCCGCCATCACGAAGGTCCAGGCCGACAAGGGCTTCGCCGACTTCACGCCCTT
>JBJTYK010000210.1:0-6012 GCA_046082745.1 Actinomycetota bacterium
GGTCGGGACCGGGTCGCCGGACTTGCGAGAGACGTCCGTGGGGGTTGTCGGGACGGTCGCGGGCGCGATCGCGATCGCGCCCGCGACGTAGGTCGGTGCGAGGTAGTCGGGGCCGGCGTCGCCGCCCGAGCACGTGATGGCGAGGGGGGAGTCCGCGACGGGCGTGCCGGCGACGTAGGCGGAGGTGCAGGTCGGTTCCGTGACCCAGCCGTCGCCGTCGAGGAAGCCCTCGACCGAGAAGGGGTACGCGGGCGCGGCGTCGCCGTACGTGACCGACAGGTCGTCGGCCGTGACGGTGATGGCGCCCGCGGCGATCGCGAGCGTCCCGTCCGCGTACGCGACGTCGTAGTCGGGGCCGGCGTCGCCGCCCGAGCACGTGATCGCGAGCGGCGCGTCGGCGGCCGAGGTCCCCGACGCGTACGTCGAGGTGCACGAGGGTTCCGTGGTCCAGGCGTCGCCGTCGAGGAATCCATCCACGGAGAAGGAGTAGGCGGGCGCCGCGTCGCCGTACGTGACCGACGCGTCGTCGGCGGTCACGGTGAGCTCCGCGGGGGCGATCGCGAGCGAACCGTCGGTGTAGGTCACGTCGTAATCGGGACCCGCGTCGCCGCCGGAGCAGGCGACCGCGAGCGGCGCGTCCGCCACGGAGGTCCCGGCCTCGTAGGCCGACGTGCAGATCGGCTCGCTCGCCCACCCGTCGCCGTCGAGGAAGCCCTGCGCGGCGAACCCGTACGTCGGCGCGACGTCGCCGTAGGTGACCGACGCATCGCCGGCCGTCACCGCGAGCGACGTCGGTGCGATCGTGACCGCGCCGTCCACGTAGTCGACGAGGTACCCGGGGCCGGCGTCGCCGCCCGAGCACGTGACCGCGACGGGGGAGGCCGCGACCGAGGTCCCCGCGGCGTAATCCGAGGTGCAGATCGGTTCCGTGATCCAGCCGTCGGCATCGAGGAAGCCCTCGGCCGTGAAGGAGTACGCGGGGGCCGCGTCGCCGTACGTGAGCGAGGCGGACCCGGCGGTGACGGTGACGGTCGGGGGCGCCTCCTCGCCGGAGGCCGCCGTCGCGAACGTCACGAGCGAAACGAGGAGCCCGGCACCGAGGACCGCGGCTCCGCCGCGGGCGAGCGCGCGCGCGTGGCGAGAGGGGTTCAGCGATTCCTCCTCGGTTGCCATCCCCGCTCCCCGCCTCGAGATCGGCGGGCGCCCGCCCGGCCCCTCCTCCGGGCGGACGCACACGTCGTACGCAGGGACGATACACCCCGGCGCATCGGGGGCAGCAGGGGTCTGCGGGGCAGGCGGTCCCGAGCACGGAACGGGGTGGGGCGCCGGCCCCGCCGGCGCCCCGCCCCTCCGTTCACGCCCCGGGTCAGCCGGGGCAACCTGGTCATCGGATCAGTAGGCGTGGATCTCCCCGCCGGAGGTCCGGACGGGCAGCGACTCGGGGATCTCGTCCGACGGCACGCCGTCGAACTCGATGCCGAACCAGTCCGCCGCCTTCGAGCCGCCGTCGTAGATCCAGACCGTGAAGGTCACGACCCCGTAGTCGGAGCGTTCCCAGGACGAGCCGTCCCAGTGCTCGAGGACGCCCGAACCGGTGAAGGCCGCGCACGTCCGGTCGGACGCGTCGCCGACCGACTCCGGGCAGGGGAAGGTCCCGTACGCGTACTCGGAGCCCTCGCTCGCGATGACGCCGGAGATCCTCCAGCCCTTGTCGTCCTTCCAGTTCAGCGAGCCGCGGTAGACGACGACGGCGCCGGTGTCGAGCGTCTTCGTCTGGCGCTTGATCGAGAACGAGAAGTCGGCGCGCGTCGGCTCCATCGCGCCGTCCGGCGTGCGGTACCAACCGCCGCCGCCCGCGTCGTCACCGGGGGCGACGATCGTGAGGACGAGCGGCTCCGACTCGGAGTCCAGGCACCCGCGGCCGGCGGCGAACCGCACGACGACGTCGTACGTGCCCGGATCGAACGCCGGGAGCGGGGACGCGCTGTAGGTGCGGGTGAGCCCCGAACCGCTCACGGCCGAGAGCACGATCGGCGGGTAGGGCTCCTCGCCCGTCGGCCCGGTGAGCGCCTCCGCCGTCGCACCGATGAAGCAGCGCTCCTCCTCGGCCGTCACGGTCGCGGAGAGCGGCGTGTTCGCGGGGCTGCCGTCGAAGACGGGACCGGCGTAGACGGTCGTGGTCGCCGCGAGCGGCCGGACCTCGAGCTCGCCGTCCTCGTACGTGACGTCGTAGCGGTCGGTCACGTCGGCGTCCTCACCGTCGCGGACGACGCCGCCCTCGCACTCGATGTCGTAGGTGCCGACGGGGTCACCGGCCTCGTAGTCCGAGGTGCAGGTCGGCTCCGGGTCCCAGGCGTCGCCCACGGAGAGCGTCCCGGCCTGCGTGAACGTGTACGTCGGTGCGTCCTCGTCGAAGTAGACCCAGAGGTCGTCCGCGGCGATCGTGAGCGCCCGCGTCCCGACGGTGAGCGTCCCGTCCACGTAGGCGACCGTGTAGTTCTCGCCCGCGTCGCCGCCATCGCACGCGATCGGGTACTCGCCGACCGGGTCGCCCGTCAGGTACGTCGAGGAGCACGTCGGTTCGGTGCTCCAGTCGTCCGACCCGTAGAACCCGTCCTCCGTGAACCCGAAGGGCGGCGCGTCGTCGCCGTAGGCGACGGAGGCGTCGTCGGCCGTCACGGTGAGCGTGCGGGGGTCGACCGTGAGGTCTCCCTCGACGTAGGTGATGCCGTAGAGACCGGTGACGTCCTCCTCCGCGGCGTTCTCGATCGTGCCGCCCGAGCAGGTGATCGGGTAGGTCCCGACGCCGTCGCCGACCACGTACTCGGCGGCGCAGGCCGGGTCCTCCGACCAGACGTCGCCCTCGAGGAGGGCCCCGTCCTGCGTGAACGCGGCGGGCGGCGCCTCCTCCCCGTAGGTCGTGGAGTCGTCGTTCGCCGTGATCGTGATCGGCACGGGGACCACGGTGAGGGTGCCGGGCTCGTACGTCACGGTGTAGTTCGCGCCGGCGTCGCCGCCGTCGCAGGTGATGTCGTAGGTGCCGAGCGGGTCACCGGCCAGGTAGGCCGTGGAACACGTGGGCTCGGTCGTCCAGCCGTCCTCGCCGAAGAAGCCGACCGGCGTGGAGGTGAACTCCGGCGCGTCGCTCCCGTACGGCACCGACGTGTCGTCGGCCGTCACCGTGAGCGTCCGCGGGTCCACCGTGAGCGTCCCCGGCACGTAGGAGATCTCGTAGAACCCGGTGATGTCGTAGGTCGCGAACTCGATGACCCCGCCGGTGCAGGTGATGAGGTCCGCGTACGCACCGACGGCATCGCCGGCCGCGTACGTGGACGTGCAGGTGGGCTCGACGGCCCAGGTGTCGCCCTCGAAGAGGTCGCCCGTCTGCGTGAACGGGAGGTCGGGAGCGTCGTCGCCGTAGGTGGCCGACGCCGGGTCGGCGGTGATCGTGATGCTCGGCCGGTCCGCGAGGACGATGAGTCCGACCGCGCCGCGCGCCGGCCCGTAGAGCTCGTCGCCGCTGTAGTCCATCGTGACGAGGTAGTACCCGGCCGCGTCGGGCAGCCACGAGCCCGTCATCGCCGACGCGAGCCCGTCGCCCACGTCCTCGCCGCCGCCGAGCGCGACGCCCGCCGTGATCGAGGTGGGGGAGTCGCACGCGAGCGGCTCGGAGGTCGGGACCTCCGCCGCGTAGCAGTAGCCGAAGTCCACCGTGCCCGTGGGGTCGGGCGTGACCGTGGACATCGAGGGGTCCGTCGGCGGTTCCATGGAGAGGTCGGGCTCGCCCGCGCTCACGGACGCCTCGAGCGTGTCGATGGTCGTCCCCAGCGAGACGGGTCCCGCGGGGGTGAGCGTTCCCGCGACCTCGGCGGGCGCACCCGCGATGGCCGACGGCACGAAGCCGACGAGCGCCGCCAGCGAGACGATCCCGATCCCGAGGAGCGCCATCCTCCGCGCCGACGGCGACGTCCTTCCCCGTCCGCGCGACATCCAGTGGAAACCCATCCGATGACTCTCCCCGTGTCCGACAGCCCGAAGCGAGCCGCTATGTAACTACGGGGTGCCGACGGGCGGCAAGCCGGCCGGTCGGGGCGGGGCTAGGAGGCCTTGATCGAGCCGCCGGAGAGCTGGATCGGCAGCCCCTCCCGGATGGCCGAGGAGGGGACCGGGTCGAACTGGATGCCGAACCAGTCGGGGTTCTGCACGGTCGAGCACTTCTTGCCCGAGGCGTTGCAGACCTTCGAGGTGCCGCCGTCGTAGACGGTCACCGTGAAGGTGACGACGCCGTACGTGGACGTCTGCCAGGTCCCGGTCGCGCCGTCCCAGTACTGGAGGACGCCAGACCCGGTGAACGACGCGCACTTCCGGTCGGTCGCGGTGCCGACGGTGGTCGGGCACGACGGGAGGAGACCGTAGGCGGCGGGGCTCCCGTCGCTCGAGATCGAGCCGGCGATGCGCCACTGACCGTTGTTCATCCAGAGGAGGCGACCGCGGTAGTAGGCGATCCCGCTGCGCATCGTCCGGGTGATGCTGAAGCCGAAGTTGATGCGCGGGGAGCCGTTCGGGAGGCGGGAGTTGCGGTACCACCCACCGCCGTTCGCGGTCTGGCCTGCGCCGACGACCGTGAGGACCGCGTCGTCATACGAGGACGGGGCACATGCGGCGGCGGGCGTGAACGTGATGTCGATCTCGTAGATGCCCGCGGCGAGCATCGGCGACGCGCTGAAGGTGCGAGTGGTCCCCGAGCCCGAGGGACCGGAAAGTGAAACAAGGGGCAGCGCGCTCCCGCCGAGCGGCGTCACGGTCGCCGTCGCGGTCGACCCGGTGAAGCAGGCCTCGTTGCCGACCGTGACGCTCACGGTGAGCTGGGACTCGGTGCCCAGGTCCGCGTCGTAGGTCTGGCCCGTGTAGATCGTGCTCGTCGCCACCGGTTCGACGGTGTGGTTCTCGGTGTCCGACGACGTCGCGAAGTCGGTCGGCGTGGGGTCCGCGTACGTCGCCGTGAGCGTCTTCGATCCGGCCGTCGTCGAGGTGAGCGAGCAGGAGAAGTCGTAGGTGTTCGCACTCGCGTACGCGACCGACGAGTCCGTGCACGTGTCGGTCCCGTCGCTCACCGTGACCGAGCCGGGGAGGTTCCCGGACCCCGGGCCGTTGCCCGGGCTCGTCACGGAGACCGTGCCCGAAACGGTGTAGGCATCGCCGGCGGTGCTCGGGTCGGGCGAGTCCGAGGTGATGGTGGTCGTCGTAGAGGCGGCGTCCACGGTGTGCGACTCGGTGTCCGACGACGTCGCGAAGTCGGTCGGCGACGGGTCCGCGTACGTCGCCGTGAGCGTCTTCGATCCGGCCGTCGTCGAGGCCAGCGAGCAGGAGAACAGGTACGTCGAGGATCCGCTGCCGGAGTCGGAGTCGAACGCGAGCGTCGAGTCGGAGCAGGTGTTCGGGGTACCCTCGTCGTCGCTCACGCTCACGGTTCCCGGCAGGTCTCCGGATGCGATGGGCTTCGCGGTCGTGGCGATCACGACCGTCCCAGCGACCGAGTAGGACGCACCGGTGACGCTCGGGTCGGAGTCCGAGGTGATGGTGGTGGTCGTCGTCGCGGCGGCCACGACAAGCGCTCGCGGGGCGTACGAGAGCGTGTAACTCGAGGTCACGACGACGCTACTGCTGTTTGTGATCGCGCCGCCCGAGCAGGTGATGGTGTAGGTGCCGGCCGGATCGCCCTGGTCGTAATCCGAGTCGCAGCTCGGCGCCGTGGTGAACGTGTCACCGGTGTAGAGGCTCCCCGATGTGAGCGAGTAGGCGGTGAAGGACGGCTCGGCGTCGCCGTAGGCGAGCGTCCCACCGTACGCGTCGGCCTTCACCGTGATGGCGCGCGTGCCGATCGTGACGTCGCCGGCCGTGTAACTCACCGTGTAGTTCGCGCTCGCCGCTCCACCCGAGCAGGTGATCGCGACCGGGGAGGACGCGACCGGGGTGCCGGCGGCGTAGGTCGAGGTGCAGGTCGGCGTGGTC
>JBJTYK010000211.1:0-3395 GCA_046082745.1 Actinomycetota bacterium
GGGTGGTTTGGTGGCGGGGTTTGTCCAGAGGGGGAAGGGCCCGAGTTGGTCGGCCCACCCGGCGGACCAGATCCAGTGGTCGATCTCTTCTTCCCCCCCTCGCCGCGGGTCCACGGCGCCCGCGTCCGCGAGTTCCGCCTCGAACTGCGCGCGGCGCCCCTCCATGAGTTCGGCGACGCGGTAGAGGATCTGCGCGCGGTTGTACGCCGTCTTCGACGCCCAGCCGGGGAACGCGGCGCGCGCGGCGCGCACGGCGTCCCGGAGGTCCTTGCGCGACGCGCGCGCCGCGTGGCCGAGGAGCCGTCCGTCGGCGGCGTGGACCTCGAGCGTGCGCCCGGATTCGCTCCTCGGGAACTCCCCCGCGATGAAGAGCTTCGCGGTGCGGCGGACCTCGAGGCGGCTCATCGGTCCTCCCCGTCGAGCCGGACGTAGCCCTCGAGTCCCTGGAGCCCGCCCTCGCGACCGAAGCCGCTCTCCTTGTAGCCGCCGAACGGCGACGTGGGGTCGAAGCGGTTGAACGTGTTCGCCCAGACGACGCCGGCGCGGAGGCGTTCGGCCATCCAGAGGATGCGGCTCCCCTTCTCCGTCCAGACCCCGGCGGAGAGCCCGTACGGCGAGTTGTTCGCCTTCTCGATCGCCTCGTCGGGCGTGCGGAAGGTGAGGACCGACAGGACCGGCCCGAAGATCTCCTCGCGGGCGATGCGGTGCGACTGCGAGACGCCGGTGAACACCGTCGGCCGGAACCAGAACCCGCGGTCCGGCAGGTCGCAGGGCGCCTGGTACATCTCCGCGCCCTCAGCGACCCCGGCCGCGACGAGCTCCTCGATCTTCGCGAGCTGCTCCCGCGAGTTGATCGCACCGACGTCGGTGTTCTTGTCGAGCGGGTCGCCGACGCGCAGCGTCGCGAGCCGCGCGCGGAGCTTCTCGAGGAGCACCTCGGCCACCGGCTCGTGGACGAGGAGCCGCGAGCCCGCGCAGCAGACGTGGCCCTGGTTGAAGTAGATGCCGTTCACGATGCCCTCGATCGCCTGGTCGAGCGGCGCGTCCTCGAACACGATGTTCGCGGCCTTGCCGCCGAGCTCGAGCGTGAGGCGCTTGCCACTTCCCGCCGTCGCCTCGCGGATGCGCTTGCCGACCTCGGTCGAGCCGGTGAACGCGATCTTGTCGACGCCGGGGTGCTCGACGAGCGCCGCGCCCGTCGCGCCGTCGCCGGTGACGACGTTCACGACCCCGGGCGGCAGGCCGGACTCCTCGAGGACCTCCGCGAGCAGGAGCGCGGTGAGCGGCGTCGTCTCCGCGGGCTTCAGGACGACGGTGTTGCCCGTCGCGAGCGCCGGCGCGAGCTTCCACGCCGCCATGAGGATCGGGAAGTTCCACGGGATGATCTGGCCCGCGACGCCGAGCGGCCGGGGCGTGCGGCCGGGGAACGCGTACCCGAGCTTGTCCGCCCAGCCGGCGTGGTGGAAGAAGTGCGCGGCGGCGAGCGGCAGGTCGAGGTCGCGGGATTCCCGGATCGGCTTGCCGCCGTCGATCGTCTCGAGGACCGCGAACTCGCGGGCGCGTTCCTGGAGCTGGCGCGCGATGCGGTAGAGGTACTTCGCGCGCTCGGTCCCGGGGAGGTCGCGCCAGCCGCCCTCGAAGGCCTCGCGGGCCGCCGCGACCGCCGCGTCGACGTCGGCGGGGCCGCCCTCGGCCACCGTCGCGAGGTGCTCCTCGGTCGCCGGGTTCACCGTCGCGAACGACCCGCCGTCCTTCGGCTCGACCCAGCGCCCGCCGATCCACAGGTCGTAGCGGTCACGGATGTCGACGATCGAGGCGGACTCGGGCGCGGGCGCGTACTCCCAGGACCCCGGGCGCTCGGTCGTCGCCATCAGTCGATCGTGAAGTAGTCGGGGCCCTGGTAGCGGCCGGTGCGCTCCTTCGCGCGCTGCATGAGCAGGTCGTTCAGGAGCGTCGACGCGCCGATCCGGAAGCGCGCCGGCACGAGCCAATCCTCGCCGAGCGTCTCCTTCACGAGGACGAGGTAGGCGATCGCGAGCTTCGAGGTGCGCACGCCGCCCGCGACCTTCACGCCGACGCGGCGACCGGTCTCGCGGTGGAAGTCGCGGACGGCCTCGAGCATGCAGAGGGCGTTCGGCAGCGTCGCGCCGACGCCGATCTTGCCGGTCGAGGTCTTGATGAAGTCCGCGCCCGCCGCCATCGCGAGGGCCGAGGCCTGGCGGATCCGGTCGTACGAACCGAGCTCGCCGACCTCGAGGATCACCTTGAGGTGGGCCTCCCCCGCCGCCTCGCGGGCCGCGAGGAGTTCCTCGAGCGCCTGCTCGTAGCGGCCGGCGAGGAAGAGCGAGCGGTTCAGGACGATGTCGACCTCGTCGGCGCCCATCGCGACGACCTCGCGGATCTCCGCGAGGCGCGCCGCGAGCGGCGTGAGCCCGGCGGGGAACCCCCCGGCGACGCTCGCGACCGCCACGCCGGTGCCGCGGAGCCGCTCGACGGCGACCGGCACGAGCTGGGGGTAGAGGCAGACGGCCGCGACCGAGGGCACGGTCGGATCGGCGGGGTCGGGGCGGAGCGCCTTCGCGCAGAGCGCGACGACCTTCCCGGGGGTGTCCGAGCCCTCGAGGGTCGTGAGGTCGACCATCGAGATCGCGAGGTCGATCGCGCGGGCCTTCGCGTCGCGCTTGATCGAGCGCTTCGCGAGGGTGGCGGCGCGCTCCTCGAGGCCGACCGCATCGACCGGCGTCGCGCGGGCGACGAGCCGCGGGGCGTCCGCGGGCGCGGCGAGCCAGGCGTCGCGGGGATGGACCTCGTCGATGGCTCGGGACATGGGGGAACCTCCGCCCGTGGGGCGGCCATGGTAGCCCCTCCGGGGGTCGCGGACGCCCCGCGGCGGACGCGCTCAGAACCCGAGGCGCTCGAGGCCCTTCGGGTCGCGCTGCCAGTCCCGCAGGACCCGCACGCGCAGGTCGAGGTAGACGCGGGTGCCGAGCAGCGGCTCGATCTCGGCGCGGGCGTCGGTGCCGATCGCCTTCAGCGTGGCCCCCTGCGCCCCGATGAGGATGCCCTTCTGGGAGTCGCGCTCGACGACGATCGACGCGTGGATGCGCGTGAGGTCGCCCTCGCGCTCCATCTCGTCCACGACGACGGCGACCGAGTGCGGGACCTCCTCGCGCGTGCGGCGCAGCGCCTGCTCCCGGACGAGGTCGGCGATGCGCTCCTCGAGCGGCTGGTCGGTGGTCTCGGCGTCGGGGTAGAGCTCCGGCCCCTCGGGCATCCGCTCGACGATGCAGGCGAGCAGCGTGTCGAGGTCGCGTCCCGCGCGCGCGGAGATCGGGACGATCTCGTCGAAGGGACCGAGCTCGGCCGCGGCCGCGAGCTGGGGCAGCTCGCGGCCG
>JBJTYK010000212.1:0-8032 GCA_046082745.1 Actinomycetota bacterium
TCGGCTGAGCGATCTGCCCTCCACCCCCCTCCCCCCCCCCCCCCCCCCCCCCCCCCCCCCCCCCCCCCCCCCCCCCCCCCCCCCCCCCCCCCCCCCCCCCCCCACCCCCCCCGCCGCCGTCGAAGGAACAGCGCTCAGGACGCCCTGGCCGCGTTCGCCGCGTCGGTCCAACGCTGGAGCCCGTCGGGACCGAGGTCGACCATCCCCTCGTACGAGAGGACCTCCGCCCCCGAGAACCCGAGGTTCGGGAACTGCTCGATGAGCGCGGGGTCGAGCGATGCCATCGCGGCGGAGTTCGGCACCTTGTAGAGCACGAGTTCGGCGACCGCCCGGTGGTTCTCCGGACGCAGGAGGAAGTCGATGAACGCGAACGCCGCGGCCTTGTTCTGGCTCGACTCGAGGACGACCATCGCGTCGGTCCACAGGTCGCTCCCCTCGTCGGGGATCACGTAGCGGATGTTCGGGTCCTCGGCGATGCCGTAGTTGCACCAGCCGTCCCACGCCTGCACGAGCAGCGCCTCGCCGGACACGAGCTTCGAGTAGAAGGTCGTGTCGTCGAAGCCGAGGAGGTGCGACTTCGCCTCGGTCGTCCACGCCGCAGCGGCGTCGAGCGTCGCCTCGTCGGAGGCGTTGATCGACGCGCCGGAGGCGAGGAGCGCGGGCTGGAGGAGCCAGCGATCGGTCGCGAGCATCGTCATCTTGCCGTCGAGCTCCGCCGGCGGGTCGTGGAAGACGTTCCACGAGGTCGGCGCCTCGGAGACGAGGTCGCTGCGGTAGCAGATGCCGGTCGTCCCCCACGTGTACGGCACGGAGTGCACGTTGCCCGGGTCGTAGGGGAGCTGCGAGGCCTCGGGGTCGAGGTTCGCGAGGTTCGGGATCTGCGCCGCGTCGATCGTCGCGGCCCAGTTCTGCGCGACGAGCTGCTCGACGAACGGGCCGGACACGAAGACGAGGTCGAAGCCCGCGCCGTTCTGCGCGGTGATCTTCCCCATGACGTCCTCGTTCGTGGTGTGGAGCGCGTACTCGACGTTCACGCCCGTCTCGGCCTCGAAGGCCGGGACGATGTCCTCGGGCATGTAGGCGTCCCAGTTCGAGATGACGAGCGTCGTGCCGGAGATGTCGGTGCCCTCGGAGGCACCCCCGCCTCCGCCCGCGCCGCCGGTGTCCTCCGCGCCGCCGCCGCACGCCGACGCGACGAGCGCGACGAGCAGGAGGGCGGCGAGGTGCTTCCAGGTGCTCCGGGTCATGCGTCCTCCCGAAGGAAGGCCGGGGGCCAGCCCGCCCGGCGTTGCGGGCATCCTCGCACGGGCCCCATACTGCGGGCAACCGAGGGGAGGCCCGATGTCCGAGCGCCGCACGATCGTGTTCATGCCCGAGAGCGCGTACGGGCCGACGAACAACTGCATCGGCATCGGGAAGGTCCTCGAGCGCCGCGGCCACCGGGTCGTCTTCGCCGCCGAGGCCTCGTGGAAGGGCCGGCTCGAGCCGCTCGGCTTCGAGGAGGACCTCGTCGACCTCGCCCCGCCGCCCGAGGGGGAGCAGGACGCCGGCCAGTTCTGGACCGACTTCATCACGCAGACCGCGCCGGAGTTCCGACGGCCGACGATCGAGCAACTGGAGACCTTCGTCGAGCCGGTCTGGCGCTCCCTCGTGGACGGGGCACGCTACTGCCAGCCGCAGCTCGAGGCGATCCTCGACCGCGTGCGGCCCGACGTCGTCGTCGAGGACAACGTGAACTGCTTCCCGGCGCTCCTCACGTGCGGCGCGCCGTTCGTGCGGATCGTCTCCTGCAACCCCCTCGAGGTGAAGGACCCGGACCTCCCCCCCGCGTACGGCGGCCTGCCGATCGCCGACCGCTCCTCGTGGGCCGCGTTCCGTGCGGAGTACGAGCGCACGCACCGGCCGCTCTGGGAGGAGACCGACGCCTGGGTCCGGGAGCAGGGCGCGCCGCCGCTCCCCGACCTCGAGTTCATCCACGAGTCCGAGACGCTGAACCTCTACGTCTACCCCGAGATCGCCGACTACCCGCGGTCGCGGCCGCTCGGGCCGACCTGGCAGCGGATCGAGTCCTCGGTGCGGCGCACCGACGAGGCGTTCGAGGTCCCCGCGGCGCTCCGTGACGGCCCCGGCTCGCTCATCTACCTCTCGCTCGGCTCGCTCGGCTCGGCCGACGTCGGGCTCATGGAGCGGCTCGTCGACGTGCTGTCGCGCACGCCCCACCGCTACATCGTGTCGAAGGGGCCCCGCGCGGACGAGTTCCCGCTGCCCGACAACATGTGGGGCGAGGCCCGCCTTCCGCAGACGACCATCATCCCGCAGGTCGACCTCGTCATCACCCACGGCGGGAACAACACGACGACCGAGGCCCTCCACTTCGGCAAGCCGATGGTGCTCCTGCCGCTGTTCTGGGACCAGTACGACAACGCGCAGCGCATGGACGAGCTCGGCCTCGGGGTCCGCCTCGACACGTACGGCTTCGCCGACGCCGAGCTCCCCGCCGCCGTCGAGCGGCTCCTCGGGGACGGCGCGCTCCGGTCACGACTCGACGCGGCCGGCGCGGAGATCCGCGCGCGCGCGGGACTCGAACGCGCCGCGGACCGCATCGAGGCCGTCGCGATGGGGGGGCGTCCCTCCTGAGGTTCCTGCGGACCGTCCTCTACCTGTCCGCCGCCGCGCACGTCGGCGGCGGGCTCGGGCTCGCGCTCCTGCCGGGAACGGTGATGGAGGTCCTCGGCCAGGCGCCGGGCGACCTCGCGTGGATCCGGCTCATCGGCGTGCAGGCGATCATGACCGGGCTCACGCAGACGATCATCGGCCACCGCGTCGAGACGCTCTGGTGGTTCTCGTGGACGTTCGTCTTCGGCTCCGCCGCGTCGGCGCTCGTGTTCGGCGCGCACGCGCTCCTCGGCGTCCCGGAGGGCTCGGCGGTCTGGCCGTGGTGGGGGTTCACCGCGTTCGGGCTGCTCGGGCTCGCGACGCTCCTGCCGGGCCTCGCCCGCGCGGGGCTCGAGCGACCCGCGGAATAGCGGAGGGGGGCGGGGCCGCGTCCCCGCGGCCCCGCCCCCTCCGTGTCGTCCTGCTGACCGCGCCTAGTGCGCGTGCCCGTGGCCGCCGCCGGCAGCCGCGGGTTCCTCCTCAGCCGGCTTCTCCACGACGGCGCTCTCCGCCGTGAGGATGATCGCCGCGATCGAGGCCGCGTTCTGGAGCGCGGAGCGGGTCACCTTCGCCGGGTCGATGATCCCGGCCTCGAGCATGTCGACCCAGCGGTCGGTCGCGGCGTCGTAGCCGCGGCTCCCCTTCTCGGCGCGCGTGTGCTCGACGATGACCGAGCCCTCCTGCCCCGCGTTGCGGGCGATGAGGCGCGCGGGCTCCGCGAGCGAGTCGCGGACGATCCGCACCCCCGTCGCCTCGTCGCCGGTGAGCTTCAGGTCGTCCTTCAGGGCGGCCTCCGCGCGGACGAGGGCGACGCCCCCGCCGGGCACGATGCCCTCCTCGATCGCGGCCCGGGTCGCGGACAGGGCGTCCTCGATCCGGTGCTTCTTCTCCTTCAGCTCGACCTCGGTGGCCGCGCCGACCTTCACGACGGCGACGCCCCCCGCGAGCTTCGCGAGACGCTCCTGGAGCTTCTCCCGGTCCCAGTCGGAGTCGGTCTTCTCGATCTCCGCCTTGATCTGGTTGATGCGGCCCTTCACGTCCGCCTCGGCACCGGCGCCCTCGACGACCGTCGTGTCGTCCTTCGTCACGACGATCTTGCGGGCGCGGCCGAGCACGTCGAGCCCGACGTTCTCGAGCTTCAGGCCGACCTCCTCGGAGATGACCTGGCCGCCCGTGAGGATGGCCATGTCCTGGAGCATCGCCTTGCGGCGGTCGCCGAAGCCCGGCGCCTTCACCGCGACGGCGTTGAACGTGCCGCGGATCTTGTTCACGACGAGCGTGGCGAGCGCCTCGCCCTCGATGTCCTCCGCGACGATGAGCAGCGGCTTGCCCGCCTGGAGGACCTTCTCGAGGAGCGGGAGGAGCTCCTGGACGCTGCCGATCTTCTTGTTCACGAACGCGACGTAGGGGTCCGCGAGGACGGCCTCCATGCGCTCCTGGTCGGTGACGAAGTACGGCGAGATGTAGCCCTTGTCGAACTGCATGCCCTCGACGAAGTCGAGTTCCATGCCGAAGGTGTTCGACTCCTCGACCGTCACGACGCCGTCCTTGCCGACCTTGTCGAGCGCCTCGGCGAGCGTCTCGCCGATCCGCGGGTCCGCGGCGGAGATCGACGCCACCTGGGCGATCTGCTCGCGCGACTCGACGTCCTTCGCGCGCTTCTGGATGTCGTCGACGACCGCCTGCACGGCCTTCTCGATGCCGCGCTTGACGGCCATCGGGTTCGCGCCGGCCGCGACGTTGCGCATGCCGTGCTTCACCATCGCGCGGGCGAGGACCGTCGCGGTCGTCGTCCCGTCACCCGCGACGTCGTTCGTCTTCGTCGCGACCTCCTTGGCGAGCTGGGCGCCCATGTTCTCCCACGGGTCCTCGAGCTCGACCTCCTTCGCGATCGTGACGCCGTCGTTCGTGATCGTCGGCGCGCCCCACTTCTTGTCGAGCACGACGTTGTGGCCGCGGGGGCCGAGGGTGATCGAGACGGCGTCGGCGAGCTTGTCGACGCCCGCCTCGAGCGCGCGACGCGCGTCCTCGTGGAACTTCAGGAGCTTCGCTGGCACGGTTGTCCTCCTTCACGCGTCGGGGGTCCGGCGGTACGCGCCGCACCCCCGACCGATGGTCACTTCGACAGGATCGCGAGGACGTCGCGGGCGGAGAGGATGAGGTACTCCTCGCCCTTGACCTTCACCTCGGTGCCGCCGTACTTCGAGTAGATCACGGTGTCGCCGACCTTCACGTCGAGCGGCACGCGCGCCCCGTCCTCGAAGCGGCCGGGGCCGACCGCCACGACGGAGCCCTCCTGGGGCTTCTCCTTCGCGGTGTCGGGGATGACGATGCCGGAGACGGTCGTCTCCTGCTCGTCGCCGGGCTTCACGACGATGCGGTCCTCCAGGGGCTTCAGGCTGAACTCCGCCACCTCGGTCCTCCTTGCGACTCGGCCGCCCCCGGCGGGGACGGCGGACTGCCTTCGGGTTAGCACTCTCCGGGGAAGAGTGCTAACAGGATAGCGGCGAGCCTGCCAACGGTCAACGGGCGGGTCCGTGGCCCCCGCTCAGACGCCGCGCAGGAACGCGACCGTCTCGGCGACGCCGTCCTCGAGGTGGGTCCAGGGGCGCCAGCCGAGCACCTCCGCCGCGAGCGCGGGGTCGAGGGCGTTCCTGCGGAGGTCCCCCGCCGGGAGCGGGCCCGACCCCGGAGGCAGCGAGGTCCCGACGACCGCGCTGGCGAGCCGGAAGAGCTGCTGCACCGAGGTCTCGACGCCGGTCCCGACGTTCACGACCCGACCGTGCCCCCGCTCGGCGGCGAGTGCGAAGGCGTGGACGACGTCGGCGACGAAGACGAAGTCGCGGGTCTGGTTCCCGTCGCCGTGGATCGTCGGCGCCTGCCCCGCGAGGAGGGCGGCCGTGAACACCGCGACGACGCCGCCGTCGGCCGCGGGGTCCTGCCGCGGTCCGTAGACGTTCGCGAGCGCGAGGGCGACCCAGTCGAGGCCGCGGAACCGCTCGTAGTACGCGAGGTAGTCGAGGACGACGGACCGACTGATCGCGGTCGGCGAGATCGGTCGCGCCGCAGCGATCGCGCGTTCGGCGAGCGGCTGGCGCTTCGATTCGCCGTAGAGGGTCCCACCGGGGACCGCGTAGACGACCTTGCGCACGCCGTGGCCCGCGCAGCGCTCGAGGAGCTCGAGGGTGCCGACGACGGTCCGCTCCGCGTCGGCGACCGGCCCGTCGGTCGAGGGCCCCGGACGCGTCGCGAGATGCATGACGACCTCGGGGCGGTGGCGGTCGAAGAGCCCGCCGAGCTTCTCCGAGCGCGCGTCCATGTTGTAGAACGTGAAGGCGGCGCCGTACCCGCGCGCCTCCGCGAGGTTCGCGATCCGTCCGGTCGTGAGGTCGTCGATCGCGATGACGCGCTCCCCCTGGGCGAGGAGCCGGTCGCACAGGTGCGACCCGACGAAGCCCGCCCCGCCCGTGACGAGGTACGTGGTCACGCGAGTTCCCACGCGGGGTCGGCGGCGACGTCGAGCGGCGTGCGCTCGCCACGCTCGAGCCGCGCCGCCCCGACGCAGGCGATCATCGCCGCGTTGTCGGTGCACAGCGCCATCGACGGGAACAGGACCTCGATGCCGGTCTCCTCCCCCGCCGCGCGCATCCGGTCGCGCAGGCGCGAGTTCGCGACGACCCCGCCCCCGAGGAGGACCGTGCCGACGCGCCGCTCCCGGGCCGCCGCGATCGTCTTCGCGACCTGGACGTCGACGATCGCCTCCTGGAACGAGGCCGCGAGGTCGGCGGGGTCGACCTCGCGGCCGGCCGCGCGTTCGGAACGGATGTGGCGGAGCACCGCGGTCTTCAGCCCCGAGAGCGAGAAGTCGTAGTCGCCGGAGTCCCACATCGAGCGCGGGAACGCGATCGCGCCGGGGTCGCCCTCGCGGGCGAGCCGGTCGAGCGCGGGACCCCCGGGGAACCCGAGGCCGAGGAAGCGCGCGATCTTGTCGAAGGCCTCGCCCGCGGCGTCGTCGAGGGTCTGGCCGAGGACCTCGTGGCGGTGGACCTCCGGCATGTGGGCGAGCATCGTGTGGCCCCCCGACACGACGAGGCAGACGTACGGCGGTTCCGGGGGGCCGTGGTCGACGAAGTTCGCCCAGATGTGGCCCTCGAGGTGATTCACGGCGAGGAACGGCGCACCGGTCGCGACCGCGATGCCCTTGGCGGCGGCGAGCCCGACGAGGAGCGCGCCGACGAGGCCGGGGCCCGCGGTCACCGCCACGCCGTCGAGATCGCCGAAGTCGCAGCCGACCTCGTCGAGCGCCTGGGCGAGCAGCGGGTTCAGCGCCTCGACGTGGGCGCGCGACGCGAGTTCCGGCACGACGCCGCCGAAGCGCGCGTGGAGGTCGGTCTGACGCGCGATGAGGTTCGTGCGCAGCGTGAAGCCGTCCTCCACGATGGCGACCGAGGTCTCGTCGCAGGAGGTCTCGATGCCGAGGATCCTCACGGTCGCACCGCCTCGGGCATCCGGTCGGCCTCGCGGCGCAGGCGCGCGCGGAAGCCGTCGGTGCGCACGTCGTCCACCCACATGATGAGCGCGTCCTCGCCGACGTCCTGGTAGTAGTTCCGCCGGATGCCGACGGGGCGGAACCCGAACCGCGCGTAGAGCCGCTGCGCGGCCCAGTTCGTGACCCGCACCTCGAGCGCGACCGTCTCCGCGCCGAGCTCGATGGAGCCCGCGATCAGGTCGTGGAGGAGGCGCGCGGCGATGCCGCGGCGCTGGTGCTCGGGGGCGACGGCGACGTTGGTCACGTGGGCCTCGCCGTCGTAGACGATGGCGCCGCCGTAGCCGACGACCTCGCCCTCGAGGCGCGCGACCAGGTAACAGCGGTTCGCCGGGTCGGCCATCTCCGCGAGGAACAGGGCGGGGCTCCACGGCCGCGTGTAGACGCGCCGCTCGATGGCCATGACCGAGCGCAGGTGGCGCCGGCGCATCGGACCGACCTCAAGCCGTGGCGCCGCGAGCGTCCCAGGCGATCTCCGCATCCGTCCTCCGGAGGTAGAGCGGTACGACGTCGGCCCACGCATCCGTGGCGCCGGAACGGAACCGGTGCACCGCGATCTCGACCAGATCGTCGGCGCGGGGGGTCGCGAGCACGGGCGACGCGAACGCGACGCCCCCGCCGGCGGCCGCGAGGCGCTCCCGGTAGCGCAGCGCTCCGTCCCCGAAGAGGAGCGCCTCGCGGCCGCGCAGGGCCTCCGCGAGCGCGTCGGGGGACGCGACCGTCATCGAGTCGTCCCATGCGACCCCGTCCGGGGTCGCGCGGTACAAAACGTGGAACACCTCGCCAGGCCGGGCAGCGATTACGGCGACGATCTGTTTCTCGGCGTACCGG
>JBJTYK010000213.1:0-7744 GCA_046082745.1 Actinomycetota bacterium
CCGCGAGGCGGTCGCGGCGAGCCGCGACGAGATCGTTCAGCACGCCGAACGCCTCCCGGAACGCGACGTCCTCCGCCTCGTCCGCGGGCCGGTACGACAGCATCGACGCGAACATCGAGTCGATCGCCGCGTCGACGGCGGGCGACTGCTCGCCGTCGCCCATCGTCTCCCACTCGACCTCGACGACCGCGCGGGTGTACTCCGCGACGTCGGCCTCGATCCCGTCGGCGATGCCCGAGAGGCCGCGGGTGTCGCGGTAGAACTGCGCGAGGCTCGTCGCCTCGGTGCGCACGATCTCGTCGGTCGCCTTCATGTCGTCGTAGCCGTTCACGATGACGAGGCCGAGCAGGAGCGCGAACATCAGCGCGCACACCGAGTGGAAGACGTCGAGTCCGAGGAGCGCCTCGCCGCGCACGCCGTACTGCGGGAACCGCTTCTGGAAGACCCGGAGGCCGACCACGCCGAAGGCCACGGCACCGACGATCGCGATGACGAGGATCGCCCACGTCGGGAGGGCCTCGAGGAGCGCGCGGACCACCGGAGCCTCCGATCGCGGCCCGGCGGCCGCGGAGCGCGCACCGTAGCACGGGCCCCCGGTCGCCCCGTTCCGTGCCCGGAGGACGGAGTTGTCCACAGGTCCGCGGCAGTTCGGCGGCGGATCGGATTGACGCGATGCGGAGGCACGACACACAATCCGCACGGGCGCCGACCGGCGATCCCGCGGAACAAGGGGGAGGACATGGCTTTGCAGCGTCTCAGGGTCCCCGTCCTCATCGCCGTGCTCGCCGTCGTCGCGGCGGCGTGCGGCGGTGGCGGCGACGGGGGCGGTACCGGCGGTGGCGGCGAGGGCGGTGGGACCGAGGAAGGGTGCACGACCGACTTCCAGGTCGGCGTCGCCTACGACATCGGCGGACTCGGCGACAAGTCGTTCAACGATGCGGCGAAGGCCGGGCTCGACCGTGCCATCGCCGACGGCCTCGTGGACGAGGCATGCACGACGGTGAACGAGGCGGACGCCACTGGCTCGAACCGTGACGCGAACGTCCAGGCGCTCGCCGAGGGCGGGTACGACCTCGTCGTCGGCGTCGGCTTCGCCTTCTCGGAGGGCATCGCCGCGCTCTCGAACGAGTACCCGGACACGAACTTCATGATCGTGGACGGCTACTCCGCGTTCGTGGACGCCGACCAGGACGGGACGCCCGACGCCGGGCCGAACGTCGCGGACTACGTGTTCAGCGAGCAGGAGGGTTCGTTCCTCGTCGGGGCCGCGGCCGCGCTGAAGTGCGAGTGCGACACGATCGGGTTCCTCGGCGGGCAGACGGGCTTCCTCATCGGGAAGTTCGAGGCCGGCTACACGGCAGGTGCCCAGGCCGTGAACCCGGACATCAACGTGCTCGTCGAGTACATCGGCGACACGACTGCGGCCTTCAACGACCCGACGTCGGGTGGGGCCCTCTCGAACCAGATGTACGACGACGGCGCGGAGGTCGTCTACCACGCGTCGGGCGCGTCGGGCGCCGGCCTGTTCAACGCCGCGGTCGCGAAGGGCAAGTGGGCGATCGGGGTCGACTCCGACCAGTACAACCTCGTGAGCGCCGAGCAGCAGCCGTGGGTGCTCACGTCGATGATCAAGCGCGTGGACACCGCCGTCTACGAGGCCATCGCGGCCACGAAGGACGGCTCGTTCTCGAGCGGCCAGCGCGTCTTCGGCCTCGCCGACGACGGCGTCGGCTACTCCACGGCGAACGCCGAGCTGACGAGCGACATCACCGAGCAGCTCGAGGCCTACCGGGAGCAGATCATCGCGGGCACCATCGTCGTTCCGGTCGAGCCGTAGGCCCGGCGGACCCACGATGACCCAGGACGCAGGGGCGGGGAGCGCGAGCTCCCCGCCCCTCGTCGTCCTCGAGGGCATCTCGAAGCGCTTCCCCGGCGTCCTCGCGAACGACGCCATCGACCTCGACCTGCGGGCGGGCGAGGTCCACGCGCTCGTCGGCGAGAACGGCGCCGGCAAGTCCACCCTCATGCGCGTCCTCTACGGGATGTACCCGGCCGATGGGGGACGCATCCTCATCGACGGCGTCCCGACCCGCGTCGCCTCGCCGCGCGACGCGATCGCCCGCGGCATCGGCATGGTCCACCAGCACTTCGTCCTCGTGAACCCCTTCACGGTCACCGAGAACGTGATCCTCGGCGACGAGGGCGGGTCCCGCCTCGACATGGACGGCGCACGCGAACGCGTGCTCGCGCTCGCCGACTCGTTCGGGTTCCGCATCGACCCCGACGCGATCGTCGAGGAGCTCTCCGTCGGCGAACAGCAGCGCGTCGAGATCCTGAAGGCCCTCTACCGCGGCGTCGAGATCCTCATCCTCGACGAGCCGACGGCGGTCCTCACCCCGACCGAGGCGCGGGAGCTCTTCGCGAACCTCCGTCGGCTCCGGGATGCGGGCAAGTCCATCGTGTTCATCAGCCACAAGCTCGACGAGGTCCTCGACATCGCCGACCGCATCACGGTGCTGCGTCGCGGCCGGGTCGTCGGCGAGACGTCCCCGGCGGAGACCTCGAAGGCGCGCCTCGCCGAGATGATGGTGGGCCGCCCCGTGCTCTTCCGGCTCGAGAAGCCCGCCGTCACCCTCGGTGCGCCGATCCTCGAGGTGGACGGACTCGCCTGCGACGGGAAGGTCCGCGACGTCACGCTCTCCGTGCGCGCGGGCGAGATCCTCGGCGTCGCGGGCGTCGAGGGCAACGGCCAGCGCGAGCTCGCCGAGGCGATCCTCGGCCTGCGACCCCCGGTCGCGGGCCGCATCCTCCTCGAGGGCCGCGACCTCGCCGGCGCGGACGTCGGGGCGATCCGCAACCTCGGCGTGGCGTACATCCCCGAGGACCGCCACGGCCAGGGGCTCGTCCTCGACATGGCGGTCTGGGAGAACGCGATCCTCGGACGCGAGGACGACGCGCCCTTCGCCGGACGCTTCGGCGCGCTCGCCGTGCGGCTCATCCGCTCGCTCGCCCAGCGGCTCGTCCGCGCCTTCGACGTCCGCGCCCGGAGCATCGACGTGCCCGCGGGCACGCTCTCCGGCGGGAACCAGCAGAAGCTCATCCTCGCCCGCGAGCTCGACACCGATCCGAAGCTCCTCGTCGCCGCGCAGCCCACGCGCGGGCTCGACGTCGGGGCGATCGAGTTCGTCTGGAAGGAGATCCTCGAGCAGAAGGCCGCCGGCCGCGCGGTCCTCCTCATCTCCGCGGAGCTCGACGAGATCTACGCGCTGTCGGACCGCATCGTGACGCTCTACGAGGGGCAGATCACCGGCGAGTTCGCGCCGGACGTCTCCCCCGAGCACCTCGGGCTCGCGATGCTCGGCAGCCGGGAGGTCGCGTGAGCGTCGCCGACGCGCCCTCGACCGGTCGCCTGCGCGAGTCGCGGGAACGCCTCGCGGGGCAGTTCCTCGCGCTCGGCGGCTCCCTCGCGATCGCCCTCCTCTTCGGATCGCTGCTCATCGTGCTCTACGGCGAGAGCCCGATCACCGTCTACCGCGACATCCTCGACGCGGCGTTCGGCAGCGCGAGCGGCATCGGCTACGTGTTCGCCATCGCCACGCCGCTCATCTTCGCGGCGCTCGCGGTGGCGGTGTGCTTCAAGGCCGGCATCTTCAACATCGGCGTCGAGGGCCAGTACCTCGTCGCGATGGTCGCGGCGGCGACGGCCGAGCTCACCCTCGGGTCGCTGCCCGGCCCGCTGCTCGTCCCGCTCGTCCTCCTCGCGGCGATGGCGGGTGGCATGGCGTGGGCGGCGATCCCGGCGATCCTCAAGGTGAAGACCGGCGCGCACGAGGTCGTGACGACGATCATGCTGAACGGCATCGCCGGGAGCTTCGTGGCCTGGGCCATCAACTTCCCGCTGCGCTACGTGCCGCCGCCCGGGCAGAACGTCGACCTGCGGAGCCGACCGTTCCCGCAGCAGGGGCTCGTCGGCACCTTCGGCGAGTCGTTCGGGGTGACGCCGGGGGCGCACCTGTCGTGGCTCATCTTCCTCGCGATCGCCGCGGCGGTCCTGCTCTGGTGGATCCTCCAGCGCACCCGGCTCGGCTTCGACGCCCGCGCCGTCGGCGCCTCGCCGGGCTCGGCCCGCGCGGGCGGCGTCTCGATCGGCGGCGTGCAGCTGCGGCTGTTCCTCATCTCCGGCGCCCTCGCGGGCCTCGTCGGGATGCAGCAGATCCTCGCCGACAAGGGCTACCTGCCGCAGAACTACATCTCGCAGCTGGGCTTCACCGGCATCGCGGTCGCGTTCCTCGGCCAGAACAACCCGATCGCGATCATCTTCGCCGCGATCCTGTGGGGGGTGCTGTCGCGCGGCGAGGTCGCGCTCCAGGTGCAGAGCTCCGTGCCGCGCGAGTTCATCATCATCCTGCAGGGGACGCTCATCCTGTCCGTCGTCATCACGTACCTCATCGCGAAGCGCCGGCTCGCCACCCGCGAGATCGCGCGCGGCGCGGACCTCGAGCGCTCTGCGGAGGACGCCTGATGTTCACCGACCTCGCGGCCGCCGTCGGCCTCTCCTTCACGTACTTCACGGTGCTCTACCTCACGGGCACCGGCGGGCTGTTCAGCGAGCGCTCGGGCATCGTGAACATCGGCCTCGAGGGGCTCATGATGATCGGCACGGTCACCGGCGCGTTCGGCGCGCGCTACTTCACCGACACGCTCGACCTCGGACCGCTCGCGGGGCCGCTCCTCGGCCTGCTGCTCGGCGCGGTCTGCGCGATGCTCTTCGCGAGCATCCACGCGGTCGCGACGATCACCTTCGGCATCGACCACATCGTGTCGGGCGTGGTCATCAACCTCGTCGCGGTGGGCCTCGCGCGCTACCTCTCGATGGCGTTCTTCGGGCAGGCCACGCAGTCCGACCCCGGCGGCCCGCACCTGCCGCGCATCGACATCCCGTTCCTCGCGGACCTGCCGTGGGGCCTCGACCGGGCGTTCACCGGGCTCTCGCCCGTCGTGTTCCTCGCGGCGTTCGCGATCGTGCCCGTCTGGTTCGCGCTCTACCGGATGCGGTGGGGCCTGCGCCTGCGTTCCTGCGGCGAGAACCCCGACGCGGCGCGCTCCCTCGGCCTGTCGGTCGCGCGCTACCGCTACCAGGGCGTGCTGCTCTCGGGGCTGTTCGCGGGCGCGTCGGGCGCGTTCCTCGCCTCGGAGATCATCGGGAACTGGCGCGAGGGCCAGACGCTCGGCCTCGGGTTCATCGCGCTCGCGGCGCTCATCCTGTCGAACTGGAACCCGAAGCGGCTGCTGTTCTTCGCGTGGCTCTTCGGGTTCGCGCAGGCGATCCCGCTGCGGCTGAGCGACGCGCCGATCATCTCGCTCCTGCCGCCGCAGTTCATCCGGATGATCCCCTACATCGTCACGATCGTGGCGATCGCGGGCTTCGTCGGGAAGGTGCGTCCGCCGGAGGCGGCGGGCAAGGCCTACGAGGGCGGCAGCGCCTCCTAGGTCCCGAACAGCCGGTCGCCGAAGTCGCCGAGGCCCGGCACGATGTAGCCGCGCTCGTTCAGGCGTTCGTCGATCGCGGCGGTGACGATCGGCACGTCGGGGTGGTCGGCGGTCATCCGCGCGATCCCCTCGGGCGCGGCGACGACGCAGGCGAACCGGATCGAGGCCGGACCGCGCTCGCGGACGGCCGTGCAGGCCGCCGAGCCCGAGCCGCCCGTCGCGAGCATCGGGTCGAGGACGAGCACGTGGCGGCCGTCGACCGGCGGGAACTTCCGGTAATACGACGCCGCGTCGAGCGAGGCCTCGTCGCGTTCGAGTCCGAGGTAGCCCACGGTCACGTCGGGGAACAGCTCGAGCGTCGCGTCGAGCATGCCGAGGCCGGCGCGGAGGATCGGGACGACGACGAGGTCCTCGAGCGCCACGCCCCGCGTGGGGGCGAGCGGCGTGCGGACGTCGACCGTCCGCGACGGGAGGTCGCGGGTCGCCTCGAGGACGAGCGCGAGGGCGATGCGTCGCGCGAGGGCGCGGAACGCGGGCGTCGGGGTCGCCTCGTCGCGAAGTCCCGTGAGGAGCTGGGCGACGAGCGGGTGGTCGACGACGGTCACGCTCACGCGCGGATGCTACCCCCGCGAGCCTCCGCGGTGAGCGGGGGGCGGACTCCGGCCCGGTCCGCAACGGCGGCGAGCGCTAGGCTCGCCCGCGTGAAGGGGAAGATCGGACTCGTCACGCTCGGCGTCCGCGACCTCGCGGCGTCGCGCGCGTTCTACGAGGCGCTCGGCTGGCGGCCGCAGGTCGGCGGGGATGCCGACGCGATCGCCTTCTTCCCGCTCGAGGGGACCTGGCTCGCGCTGTTCCCCGTGGACGATCTGGCCGATGACGCGGGGGTCGCGAACGATGGCACCGGGTTCCCGCGCTTCTCGCTCGCGCACAACGAGCCGTCGGCGGCGGACGTCGACCGCGTCTACGCCGAAGCGCTGGCGGCGGGCGGGCGCGAGGTTCGGCGCCCGCACCCGACCGCGTGGGGCGGCTACTCCGGGTACTTCGCCGACCCCGACGGGTTCCTCTGGGAACTCGCGTGGAACCCGTTCACCGACCTGACGTAAGGAGGACGCGCGATGGGCGCCTACATCATCTTCTTCAACCAGCAGTGGGTCGGCGACCACACCGAGGAGTGGTTCCGCTCCCGCGGGCCGCTCGCGCGCGCGGTCGTGGCCGAGATGGATGCGGCCGGCGTGCTCGTGTTCGCGGGTGGCGTGGACGAGGACCTGGACAGGGCGTTCGCCGCGGACGCGACGAGCGGAACCTTGACCTTCACCGACGGTCCCTACCGCCGGACGGCGGAGTACCTCGGTGGGTTCACCGTCGTCGACGTCCCCGACGAGGCGACGGCGCGGATGTGGGCGGGCAAGATCGCGGAGGCGTGCGGGTGGCCGCAGGAGGTCCGCCCCGTGGACGGCATGCGGCCGGACGCACCGTAGCGGCCGGCGGAGCGCCTACCGACCCGACGCGGTCCCCTCGTACGCGCGACGCAGCGCGTCGAGGTCGAGCTTCGACATCGTGAGCATGGCCTCCATCGCGCGCGCGCATCCCGCGGGATCGGGGCCGCCGAGGTAGCGGATCATCTCCGACGGGATCACCTGCCAGCTGAGCCCGAAGCGGTCCTTCAGCCACCCGCACTGCGACGGGGTCCCCCCGCCCGCGAGGAGCGCGTCCCAGTAGCGATCCACCTCGGCCTGGTCCTCGCAGTGGACCTGGAACGACACCGCCTCCGTGAACGGGAACGCGTCGTTCCCGTTGATCGCGACGAACGGCTGCCCGAGGAGCGTGAACTCGACGGACATGACGTCGCCCTTGCGCCTGAAGGGGGTGTCGGTCTCGGTGCGCGTGACCGAACCGAGACGCGTGTCGGGGAACACGGACGCGTAGAACTCGACCGCCTCGAGGGCAGCTCCGTCGTAGAAGAGGCACGGGGTGAGCGTGGGCATGGGGAACTCCGGAGTGGGTGTCGTCAGTCGGCGACGAGTTCGAAGTAGACCTGGACGATCGTCGTGTCGTCGGTGATCGTCTCGCCCTCGCGCGTCCAGAACGCGAGGTGGCCGGCGCGGAACCCGTACCCCGTCACGGGACCCTCGCCCTCCGCGATCGCGAAGGCGTCGGGGACGTCGGCGAAGCGCGAGAGTTCGACACGCGTCACCCGCAGCGTCGCGATGCGGCGCAGTTCGTCGTCGACGAGGGCGAGGAGCTCGCCGACGTG
>JBJTYK010000214.1:0-8911 GCA_046082745.1 Actinomycetota bacterium
GGGCGACGCACAGGGATGCCGGTGAAGCGCGTCGCGAAGCGGGGTCCGAACGCGCCCGCCGCCTCGGGGAAAGAGAGCGCGACGAAGCTCGCGCGGCGCGCGAGGAGGCGGGTCGCGAGTCCGGGCACGGCGTTCTGCTCGTGGAGGACGAGCGGGCGTCCCGAGCGCGCCGCGGCGAGACCGACCGGGACGCTCGCATAGCCGCCGAACCCGACGACCACGTCGGCGTCGCGCACCGGCCCGCGGGACGCCCCGATCGCGCGCACGTCGGCGAACGCGGAGGCGACCATCCGCAGCGAGACGCTCCGCGGGATGGGCCGCGCGTCGATCGCGCGGAACGGGAACCCCGCCGCCGGGACGAGCCGCGCCTCCTGGCCCGAGGCGGTCCCGATGAACCGGACCTCGTCGCCCCCCTCGGCGAGGGTGCGCGCGAGGGCGATCGCGGGGAGGACGTGTCCCGCCGTGCCGCCGGCGGCGACGAGGACCCTCACGCCGCGCGGCTCCTCCGTCGGCGGGCCGGCGCGGGCGTCTCCCCCTTCGCGGCCGCCTTCGCGATGTTCACGAGGATGCCGACGGCCGCGAGCGACACGATGAGGGAGGACCCGCCGTACGACACGAACGGGAGCGGCACGCCGGTGATCGGCAGCAGGCCGGTGACCGCGCCGAGGTTCACGAGCGCCTGGATCCCGAACCACGACACGATGCCGGCCGCGAGGATCCGTCCGAAGGCGTCGCGCGCGACGATCGCGACGCGCACCCCCGCGAAGAGCAGCAGGCCGTAGCCGATGAGGACGACGATCGAGCCCACGAGTCCGAGCTCCTCGCCGATGATCGCGAAGATGAAGTCGGTGTGCGCGTTCGGCACGCGGAACCACTTCTGGCGGCTCGCGCCGAGCCCCACGCCCGTGATGCCGCCAGAGCCGAACGCGATGAGGCTCTGGATGAGCTGGAAGCCCCGGCCGCCCGGGTCCTCCCACGGGTGGAGGAACGCGAGGAGGCGTTCGCGTCGGTAGTCCGCACTGAAGATGAGGCCCACCCCCGCCGCGAGGCCGACGACGCCGATCGTGCCGAGGTAGCGGAGCGGCGCACCCGCCGCGAAGAGGACGAGGAACACCGTGCCGACGATGATGAGCGTCGTCCCGAGGTCGGGCTGCATCATGACGAACGCCCCGATCCCGGCCGTGACGACGAGGAGCGTCACGAGGTCGGAGACCTCCCGGATCTCGCCGCCACGTCGACCGAGGTAGGCGGCCGCGTAGAGCGTGAGGGAGAGCTTCGCGAGTTCCGAGGGCTGGATCGTGATCGGGCCGAAACCGATCCACCGCGAGGATCCGGCGACCTCGTGACCCGCCGCCGGGTGGAGCACGATCCCGAGGAGGAGGACCGTGAGGGCGAGGAGCGGGCCGGCCAGGCGCTGCCAGACCTCGTAGCGCATCCTGGAGGTGAGGAACAGGGCGCCGATCCCGAACAGGGTGTAGGCGAGTTGGCGCAGGAAGAAGAGGAACCCCGATCCGTACTGCGCGTAGGCCGTGATCGAGCTCGAGGACAGCACCATCAGCAGGCCGGTGAAGACGAGGAACGTCGTCGACGCGAGGAGCATCCGGATCGTGCGCTCGGCCTTCCGGCGGTTCGGCCGCGTCGCGCGATCCCCCGTCGGGACGAGTCGCAGGTGCCGGTCGCGGGTCTCAGTGGCCACGGGCGCCGACCTCCTCCCGGAGCGCCTGCGCGGCGGCCGCGAAGCGGCCGCCGCGTTCCGCGTAGTCGCGGAACATGTCCCAGCTCGCGCACGCCGGCGCGAGGAGCACCGTCCCGCCCGGGCGGGCGAGCGCATAGGCGTCGCGCACGGCATCCTCGATCGAGGCGGCGATCCGGACCGCCACCCGTCCCTCGAAGAGCGCGGCGAGCTCCCCCGCGGCCTCCCCGATCGCGACGAGGCCGTCGAGCGACGGCGCGACGGCGACGAGCGGAGCGAGGTCGACGCCCTTCGCCATCCCGCCCGCGACGAGCACGACGTGCTCGCGCCCGCGCATCGCGGCGAGCGCCGCGTGGACGTTCGTGGCCTTCGAGTCGTCGAGGAAGGCGACGTCGCCGACGACCGCGACCTCCTCGCCGCGGTGCGGGAGTCGTCGCATGTCGCGCGCGCCGGCGGCGACGGCCGCGGGGGCGACGCCGAAGGCGAGCGACGCCGCCGTCGCCGCCGCGAGGTCCTCGCGCCAGGCCGCGCCACCTGCGGGGAGCCCGTCGAAGCGCACCTCCTCGCCGAGCCGCGCGACGAGCTCGGCGCCGTCCCAGCCGACCTCGCCCTCCTCGGGCCGAGCGGCGCGGAACCAGACGACCCGGCAGTCGGCGGACGCCGAGCGCCGCGCCGCCTCGGGGTCGTCGCGGTTCCCGACGTGCGTGTCGTCCGCGCCCTGCCGGGCGTGGATGCGGGCCTTCGCGTCGCCGTAGCGTTCGAACGAGCCGTGCCAGTCGAGGTGGTCGGGCGCGAGGTTCAGCAGGACCGACACCCGCGGCGCGAAGGCGTCGCAGAAGCGCAGCTGGAACGAGGAGGCCTCGACGACGAGGACCTCGTGGCCCGCGCCGACGGCCGTCGTGAGCGGGTAGCCGATGTTGCCGCAGGCGACGGCACGACGGCCGTCCGCGCGGACCATCGACGCGACGAGTTCGGTCGTCGTCGACTTCCCGTTCGTGCCGGTGATCGCGAGCATCGGGGAGGTGGTTCGCCGCGCCCCGAACTCGAGCTCGCTCCACACGGGGATCCCGCGGGCGAGCGCCTCCGCGAGGATCGGCGCGGCCTCCGGCACCCCGGGACTCGCGACGACGAGGCCGACGCCGTCGAGCTGCTCGGGGGCGTGCGGTCCGAGCCGCAGGTCGACGCCGCGTTCGCGCAGCGCCGTCGCCTCGGGGAGCTCGGTGCGGACGTCGACGGCGCGGATCTCGGCGCCGTCGTCGAGGAGCGCGTCGATGACCGCGAGGCCGCTCGTGGCGAGACCGACGACGAGCGTCGCGCTCATCCGGCTCCCCCGCCGCGCGCGATGAAGTCGGCGTAGAAGAGCCCGAGCCCGATCGCGACCGTGATGCCGGCGATGATCCAGAAGCGGACGATGACGGTGAACTCCGGCCACCCCGCGAGCTCGAAGTGGTGGTGGATCGGCGACATCCGGAACACCCGCCGTCCGAACCCGCGGAAGGCGATGACCTGGGCGATCACCGACGTGGTCTCGATCACGAAGAGCCCGCCGAGCACGACGAGCAGGAGCTGCGTGTTCGTGACGATCGCGAGCCCGCCGATGAGGCCACCGATCGCGAGCGACCCCGTGTCGCCCATGAAGATGCGCGCCGGCGCGGCGTTCCACCAGAGGAACCCGGCGATCGCGCCGACGCCCGCGCCCGCGACGATCGCGGTGTCGAGCGCGGCGTTCAGGCCGACCGGGTAGCAGGCACCCGGGCCGACGAGTCCGGCCTCGCAGGTGTGGCGGAACTGCCAGAACGCGATGAAGACGTAGCCCGACAGCACGAGGATCGAGGAGCCCGACGCGAGCCCGTCGAGTCCGTCGGTGAGGTTCACGGCGTTCGACGTCGCGAGGAGGATGAGGAACGCCCAGGCGAGGAAGAAGGCGACGCCGAGGTCGACGCCGGTCTCCCGGGCGAACGAGATCTCCATCGACACCCCGGGATCGCGGAGCGCGAGGAGGGCGAACGCGGTCGCGACGATCGCCTGCCCGGCGAGCTTCGCGCGCTTCGAGAGCCCGAGCGAGCGGCGGTTGCGGACCTTCAGGAGGTCGTCGACGAAGCCGACGGCCCCGAGGCCGAGGGTGGCGAGGAGCACCGCGAGCGCGGGCGTCGTGACCGTCTGGAACAGCAGGCGCGTGACGAGGTACGCGGACACGACGCCGACGAGGATGAGCGTGCCGCCCATCGTCGGGGTCCCCATCTTCTCGAGGTGGGTCCGCGGGCCGTCCTCGCGGATGCGCTGGCCCCACCCCCAGAGGCGGAACAGGCGGATCGCGACCGGCGTGCCGAGGAGCGTCACGGCGAGTCCGACCGCGGAGGCGACGAGGACCTGCCTCACGCGATCGCCTCCGCGACGCGTTCGAGGCCGGCGACGCGGGACCCCTTCAGGAAGACCACGTCGCCCGGGCGCGCGTGCGCGAGCACGTCGGCCGCCGCGGACGCCGGATCGCCGTACGAGGCGACGTCCTCGGGGAGCGCGCCCTCGCGGACCGCGGCGCGCGCGATCGGTTCGGCGAGGTCGCCGACGGTCACGAGCCGATCGACGCCGAGCCGCACGGCGAGGCGTCCGACCCGCTCGTGCTCCTCGAGCGCGATCGGTCCGAGCTCGGCCATGTGGCCGAGCACCGCGAGGAGCCGCGTGCCGCGTGCCATCCACCGGGCCGCGCGGAGCCCCGCCGCCATCGACTCCGGATTCGCGTTGTACGCGTCGTTCAGCACGCGGATCCCCGCCGGGGTCTCGCGGACCTCCATCCGCCAGCGCGACACGTGCGCCGACGCGAGCGCGCTCGCGCAGGCTCCGGCCGACACGCCGAGGGACAGGCCCACGGCGGCGGCGGCGAGCGCGTTCGGCACCATGTGCTCCCCGGGGACCGCGAGATCGACGCGCTCGCGCTCCCGGTCGGCGACGAGGGTGAACGACGCACGCCCCGCGTCGTCGAGCGCGACGTCCTCCGCGCGGACGTCGGCGTCGGCCGCGAGCCCGAACCGCACGACCCGACCCGGGGATGCGTCCGCGTACGTGCGCACGACCGCGTCGTCGGCGTTCAGCACCGCGGTGCCGTCGACGGGGAGCGCGGCGACGGGTTCGGCCCCCGCACGGACGATCGCCTCCCAGCTGCCGAAGGCCTCCATGTGGGCGACGCCGACGTTCGTCACGACCGCGACCTGCGGTCGCGCGACCGCGCAGAGCGCCGCGACGTCGCCCTCGTGGCGGGCGCCGAGCTCCGCGACGACCGCCTCGGTGCCGGGCGGCGCGCCGAGGAGCGTGAGGGGCAATCCGATCTCGTTGTTGAAGGAGGCCGGGCTCGCGTGGACGCGGAACCGCCCGCCGAGGACCGCGGCGGCGAGGTCCTTCGTCGAGGTCTTCCCGTTCGCGCCGGTCACGCCGACGACGGTGACCGGCTCCATCCGCGCGCGTTCGTCGGCCCCGAGCGCGAGGAGCGCGGCGCCGGTGTCGGGGACGACGACGACGGGTCCCTCCCCCGACTCGCGGTCGACGAGCGCGGCGACGGCGCCGCGGCCGATGGCGTCGCCGAGGTAGTCGTGGCCGTCGCGCTCGCCCCGCAGGGCGACGAAGAGGGCGCCGTCCGTCGCGGCGCGGCTGTCGGTCACGACCGAGCGGACCTCGGGGTCCGCGCCGCGACGGACCCCGCCGACGGCCGCGGCGATCTCGGAGAGCGGTCGCGGCCTCACGGCGCGACCCCCGACGCCCGGAGTTCCTCGAGGGCGACCTCGCGGTCGTCGAACGGGAGCGTCCGGTCGGCGAACTCCTGGCCGGACTCATGGCCCTTGCCGGCGATCACGACGACGTCGCCCGGGCGAGCCTCGCCGAGCGCGAGGCGGATCGCGGCGCGACGGTCGGGTTCGACGAGGAACGACCCGCCGCCCGCCCGCGCGCCGGGGAGGATCTCCTCGACGATCGCGAGCGGGTCCTCGCTCCGCGGGTTGTCGCTCGTCACGATCGCGAGGTCGGCGCCGCGGGTCGCGGCCTCCCCCATGCGCGGACGCTTCGCGCGGTCGCGGTCCCCGCCGCAGCCGAACACGATGAGCACGCGTCCCGCGGCGAGCGGGCGCGCGGCGCGCAGGACGTTGTCGATGCCGTCGGGCGTGTGCGCGTAGTCGACGAGGACGAGGAACGGCTGCCCGGCGTCGACGGCCTCGACGCGTCCGGGCACCCCGCGCACCGCCTCGATCCCGGCGACCGCGGTCGCATCGGCGATCCCGAGCGCCCGCGCGGCGCCGATCGCCGCGAGGCAGTTCTCGACGTTGAACCGACCGCGCAGCGCCGTCGCGACCCGCAGACCGTCGACGACGAAGGTCGAGCCCCCCTCGGTCGTGCGGACGTCGGCGGCGCGCAGGTCGGCCGCGGCGTCGATCGCGTACGTCGTCGTCGGGATCCCGCGGTCCACCAGCCGACGCCCGTACGCGTCGTCGACGTTCACGACCGCGGCCGACGCCCGTCCCGGCTCGAAGAGCCGCGCCTTCGCGGCGAAGTAGTCCTCCATCGTCGGGTGGTAGTCGAGGTGGTCCTGCGAGAGGTTCGTGAACACCGCGCAGGCGAATCGCGTGCCGTCGACGCGTCGCTGCTCGAGGCCGTGCGAGGAGACCTCCATCGCCGCGGCGCCGACGCCGCGGCCGACCATCGTCGCGAGGAGCCGCTGGAGGTCGGGCGCCTCGGGTGTCGTCCGGGGGAACGGCTGCGGCTCGCCGGCGATCCGCACGCCCGTCGTGCCGATGACGCCCGGGACGAGCCCCGCGGCGCGGAACACCGACTCGAGGAGGTACGTCGTCGTCGTCTTGCCGTTCGTGCCGGTCACGCCGACGAGGGGGAACGCGCGCGAGGGATGCCCGTGGAACGCGTCGGCGATCGGGCCCATCGCCCCGCGGACCGAGGCCACGCGCACCTGCGGCAGCGCGACGTCGAGCCAGCGTTCGACGACGAGGGCCGCGGCGCCCCGGCCGGCGGCGTCGGCCGCGAAGGCGTGCCCGTCGACCCGCAGGCCCGGGACGCAGAAGAAGAGGTCGCCGGCAGACGCCTCCGTGGACCGCAGGCACAGGCCGGAGACCGCGGTCGCCCCGTCTCCCCGCACCTCGGAGCCCTCCGCGGCGGCGGCGAGCTGGGACAGCGGGCGCTCGGGGGAAGTGGCCACGTCGGGGCGGATTATCGCCCGTCCCGGCGTCGGAGCCGGGAGGAGCGCCTCAGGGGAGCGGGAGGGCATGCGGGGGAAGGGCGAGCGGGCGGGCCGGTCCGATGCCGAGTCGCACGATCCCGTACTGGGCGATCTGGCGGAAGAGCGGGGCCGCCGCGACGCTGCCGTACTCGGTCGCCGGACGGTCGAGTACCGCCGCGATGACCAGCTGGGGATCGGAGGCCGGCAGGAACCCGATGAACGAGGCGATGTACTGGCTCTCGTAGTACCCGGCTCGGTCCGGGAGCGGGATGCGCGCCGTCCCCGTCTTGCCCGCGACCTGGTAGCCCGGGATCCGCGCGTTGAAGCCCGTGCCGGCCTGCACGGCGTACACGAGCATCTGCGTCATCGCGTGCGCGGTGTCCTCCCGCACGACCCGGATGCCGTCCGGGCGCGGCGCCTCCCGGAAGGTCCCCGAGGCGTCCGTCGTGCCGTCCACGAGCCGCGGCTGGACCCGGACGCCGCCGTTCGCGATCGTCGCGTACACGGAGGTCATCTGGAGGAGCGACGCCGCGATCCCCTGCCCGTACGAGATCGTCGCGAGGGCCGACTTGCTCCAGTACCCGTTCAGGAGGATGCCCGGGGTCTCTGCCGGGAAGCCGACCCCGGTGCGTTCGCCGAAGCCGAAGCGGTCGAGGTACGTCGCGAGCGATTCGTGGCCGAGCTCGGACGCGATCTGGGCGATCCCGACGTTGCTCGACTGCGCGATGATGTCGCCGAGCGTCATCGTGAGTTCCGGATGCGGATGCGCGTCATGGATCGTGTACGTGTCGACGTCCATCTCGTCGGCCACGCGGAAGCGCTCCGCGAGCCCGACGGTCCCGAGCTGGATCGCCGCCGCGGCCGTCACGATCTTGCCCGTCGACCCCGGCTCGAAGGCGTCGGTCGCCGGACGGTTCCGGTACGTCGCGGGGTCGGCGTCCTGGAACGCGTTCGGGTCGAACCACGGGTACGTCGCCATCGCGAGGACGTCGCCGGTGCGCGGATCCATCACGACGACCATCCCGCTCCGCGCGCCGTTCGCCTCGACGGCCGCCTCGAGCGCCACCTGGACCCGGTACTGGAAGTCGCGATCGAGCGTCGTGACGATCGCGGCGCCGGGGACGGGCGCGGTGCCGATGTTCACGCCGCCGAGGATCGGGTGGCCCCCCGGAGCGATCTCGAGGGTCCTGCGGCCGGCGACGCCGGCGAGCGTGCGGTCGTACTGGTACTCGAGTCCCGAGAGCCCGACGCCGTCGATACCGACGAACCCGAGGACCTGCGGCGCGAGGGCGCCGGCCGGGTACGCGCGCTTGGAGGTCGGGAGGAAGCCGATGCCGGGGAGGTCCTCGGCCTCGACCTTGCGGGCAAGACGCATCCCGACCTGGCGCGCGACGTAGGTGAACGCGGAGTCGCGCTGGGCGAGTCGCCGCGCGAGGTCCGCCTCGTCGACCCCGAGGAGGCGGGCGAGGGTCTCCGCGGTGCCGCGCGGGTCGTCGACGAAGCGCGGATCCGCGTAGACGTCCCGGGCGTCGATCGAGATCGCGAGCGGTTCGCCGGAGCGATCGAGGATCTCCCCGCGCTGGGGAAGCAGCTCGATCGTGCGGAGCCGCTGTTCGGACGCCTGCGCCGCGAGCTCGTCCGCCCGGCTCACCTGGAGGACCGCGAGCCGTGCGCCGATCCCGACGAAGCCGAGGGTGAGCCCGACGAGGAGGGCGACGATGCGCCCGAGCGGCGGCCGGTTCATCCGGCCGCGTTCCCCGCGGCCCCGAGGATGCGCACGTCCTCGGCCATGCGCATGCCGTGGGACTCGGCCCAGGCGGCGATGCGCTCGGGCGACGACAGCGCCGCCTGCGTGCGGAGGAGTTCCCGCTGCTCGGCTCCGAGGTCGCGCAGGCGCTGCTGCGCCGCGTCGATGCGCAGCGAGCTCGAGGCCAGGACGACGTTCAGCGACACGACCGCGAGGAGGAGACCGCCGAGCACGGCCGCGGCCGGGAGGAGGACCGTCC
>JBJTYK010000215.1:0-13305 GCA_046082745.1 Actinomycetota bacterium
GTAATTTGTTGGGGGCGTCAGGAGGGGGGGGTGTCTGCGTGTGTGGGGGTTGGCGTCCTCCTCGGTGCTGCCCTCCGCTACAGTGTCGCCACATCGGGCGTCCCGGCGGGGACGCGGGAGGGGGAGGACGAGGTGCGCACCCAGCGGCTCGGATCGGCGGGTCCGGAACTCACCGTCATCGGCTTCGGCGCGTGGGAGGCCGGCCAGGGGTCGGAGTGGGGCGCGGCCGAACCCGAGGACCGGGTCGTCTCCGCAATCGCGGCGGTCTACGACACCGGCATCAACTGGATCGACACCGCGGAGGTCTACGGCGACGGGGTCTCCGAGACGCTCGTCGCGAAGGCGGTCGCCGGCCGACGCGACGACGTCCTCGTCGCGACGAAGGTCGCGCCCGGCCCCTACGGCTCCGGCTTCCGCGCCGAGCAGGTTCGCGCGGCGTGCGAGGGGAGCCTGCGGCGCCTCGGCACCGACCGGATCGACCTCTACCAGCTCCACTGGCCCGACGAGGAGATCCCCGTCGAGGAACCGTGGGAGGCGATGGCGGGGCTCGTGGACGCCGGGAAGGTCCGGTGGATCGGCGTCTCGAACTTCGACCGCGCCCTCATCGAGCGCTGCGAGGCGATCCGCCACGTCGACTCGCTCCAGCAGGAGTTCTCGATGGTCCAGCGCTCCGACGCGGACCTCCTGCGCTGGTGCGGCGAGAACGGCACGGGCGTCGTCACGTACGGACCCCTCGCATACGGGCTGCTGACCGGCGCGATCGACGCGTCGACGACGTTCTCCGACGACGACCACCGCCGCGAGAAGGACTCGCTCTTCGCCCCGGGTCGCCGCGAGGCGAACCTCGCGGTCGTCGACGCGATGCGACCGATCGCCGAGCGCCTCGGCTGCACGCTCGCCCAGCTCGCCCTCGCCTGGAACTTCCTGCAGCCGGGCGTCACCTCGGCGATCGCGGGCAGCAGGAACCCCCGGCACGTCGCCGACAACGCCGCGGCCGGCCGCATCGAGCTCGACGACGCAACGCTCGCCGAGCTCGACCGGGCCGCCGCCCTGGCCGGGTGAGCGCACCCGGACCCCGGGACGTCCGGGGACGGCTCGACGCGCTCCTCGCCGAGCGCATCCTCGTCCTCGACGGGGCCATGGGCACGGCACTCCAGGCGCACGGCCTGAAGGAGCGCGACTTCCGGGGCGAGCGCTTCGCCGATCACCCCCGCGACCTCGCCGGCGACAACGACCTCCTGAACCTCACCCGTCCCGACCTCGTCGAGCGCGTCCACCTCGGGCACCTGCGCGCCGGCGCCGACATCGTCTCGACGAACACGTTCACCGCGACGTCGGTCTCGCAGGCCGACTACGGCCTCGAGGGGATCGTCTACGAGCTGAACCGCGCCGGCGCCGAGATCGCGCGGAAGGCCGCGGCGGCGCTCGGCGAGGACCGGTTCGTGGCCGGCTCGGTCGGGCCGACGAACCAGACGCTCTCGATCTCGCCGAAGGTCTCCGACGCCGCCTTCCGCGCGATCACCTTCGACGAACTGCGCGAGAGCTACGCCGAGCAGATCCGCGGCCTGCGCGACGGCGGCGCGGACCTCCTCCTCATCGAGACGATCTTCGACACGCTCAACGCGAAGGCCGCGATCGCCGCCGCGCTCGACGTCGCCCCCGAGCTCCCCCGCATGATCTCGGTCACGATCACCGACCGGAGCGGGCGCACGCTCTCCGGTCAGACGATCGACGCGTTCTGGATCTCCGTCGAGCACGCGGCGCCCTTCAGCATCGGCGTGAACTGCGCCCTCGGCGCCGACGAGATGCGCCCGTACCTCGAGGCGCTCGCGCGCTCCGCGCCGGTGTGGACCTCGTGCCACCCGAACGCGGGGCTCCCGAACGCCTTCGGCGGCTACGACGAGCGCCCCGAGACCACGGCTCGCGCGCTCCGGGAGTTCGCCGAGAGCGGCCTCGGCAACATCCTCGGCGGCTGCTGCGGCACGACCGACGAGCACGTCGCGGCGATCGCCGCGGCCCTCGAGGGGGTGCCGCCGCGCCGCCCGCCGGCCCCGGACACGCGCCCGCGGTTCTCCGGGCTCGAGCCGTTCGTGCTCTCCGACGACACCGGCTTCGTCACGATCGGCGAACGCCAGAACGTGACCGGTTCGCGGGCCTTCCGGCGCCTCGTCGAGTCCGGGGACTTCCAGGGCGCGGTCGGCGTCGCCCTCGATCAGGTCCGCAACGGCGCGAACCTCCTCGACGTGAACATGGACGCCGACCTCCTCGACGCCGAGAAGGCGATGACCACGTTCCTGAACCTCATCGCGACCGAGCCGGAGATCGCCCGGGTCCCCGTGATGGTCGACTCCTCCCGCTGGTCGGTCCTCGAGGCGGGCCTGAAGTGCATCCAGGGCAAGGGCGTCGTGAACTCGCTCTCCCTGAAGGAGGGCGAGGCCGACCTCCTCGAGAAGGCGCGGGCGGTGCGCCGCTACGGGGCGTCCGTCGTCGTCATGGCCTTCGACGAGCGCGGGCAGGCCGACACGACCGAGCGGAAGGTTGAGGTCCTCGAGCGCGCGTACCGGCTCCTCGTCGACGAGGCCGGGTTCGCCCCGCACGACGTCATCTTCGACCCCTGCATCCTCGCGGTCGCGACCGGCATCGAGGAGCACGCGGCCTACGCGAAGGCGTTCCTCGAGGCCACGGCGATCCTCAAGGAACGCTGCCCCGGCGCGCGGATCTCCGGCGGGGTGTCGAACCTCTCCTTCTCGTTCCGCGGCAACGACCCGGTCCGCGAGGCGATGCACTCCGCGTTCCTCTTCCACGCGATCCGCGCGGGCCTCGACATGGCGATCGTGAACGCGGGCCAGCTCGCGCTCTACGAGGACATCCCCGCCGACCTCCTCGAGCACGTCGAGGACATCCTCTTCGACCGTCGCCCCGACGCGACCGAGCGGATGATCGCCTTCGCCGAGACCGTGAAGGGCGGCGCGACCCGGGTCGTCGAGGACCTCGCCTGGCGCTCGGGCACCGTCGAGGAGCGCCTGCGCCACGCCCTCGTCCACGGGATCGTCGACCACATCGAGGCCGACGTCGAGGAGGCGCGGGCGGCGGCGGCCCTGCCGCTCGACGTCATCGAGGGCCCGCTCATGGCCGGGATGCAGGTCGTCGGCGACCTGTTCGGCGCCGGGAAGATGTTCCTCCCGCAGGTCGTGAAGAGCGCGCGTGCGATGAAGCGCGCGGTCGCCTACCTCGAGCCGTACATGGAGGAGGACCAGCGCCGGGCCGGAGCCGCCGCCCGCTCGCAGGGCAAGGTGCTCCTGTGCACGGTGAAGGGCGACGTCCACGACATCGGCAAGAACATCGTCGGCGTCGTCCTCGGCTGCAACAACTACGAGGTGATCGACCTCGGGGTGATGGTCCCGGCCGACGTCCTCCTCGACGCCGCCGAGCGGGAGCAGGTCGACGTCGTCGGCTGCTCGGGCCTCATCACGCCCTCGCTCGGCGAGATGGCGGGCGTGGCGAAGGAGATGGAGCGACGCGGGATGCAGGTGCCGCTGCTCATCGGCGGCGCGACGACCTCGCGGCAGCACACCGCGGTGCGGATCGCCCCGGAGTACTCCTCCCCCGTCCTCCACGTCCAGGACGCCTCGCGGGTCGTCGGCGTCGTCGCCGGCCTCCTCGACCGCGACCGACGCGTCGCGCTCGACCACGAGAACCGCGCCGAGCAGGAGCGCCTGCGCGCCCTCCACGCCGAGCGCGAGCAGCGGCCGCTCCTGCCGATCCGCGTCGCGGCGGAGAACCGCACGCCGATCGTGTGGCGACGCGAGGACCTGCCCGAGCCGCCGTTCACCGGGCGCAAGGTGCTCGAGCCGACGATCGCGGCGGTGCGCCCGTACGTGGACTGGACGTTCTTCTTCACGGCGTGGGAACTCAAGGGCCGCTACCCCCAGATCCTCGACCACCCGACGCAGGGGCCGGTCGCCAGGGAGCTCCACGCGAACGCGACGGAGATGCTCGACGCGCTCGAGCGCGACGGCTCGCTCCAGCTCCGCGGGGCGTACGGGTTCTGGCCGGCGTGGAGCGAGGGCGACGACATCGTCCTCGCCGAGGGCACGCGGTTCCCGATGCTCCGCCAGCAGGCCGACCACGGGGACGGCCGACCGAACCGGAGCCTCGCCGACTTCGTCGCGCCGATCGCGGAGGGACCCGACCACGTCGGCGCGTTCGCGGTGACGGCCGGCATCGGCGTCGAGGAGCTCGTCGCGCGCTACGAGGCCGAGGGCGACGACTACCGGGCGATCATGGTGAAGGCGCTCGCCGACCGGCTCGCCGAGGCCTTCGCCGAGTACCTCCACGAGCTCGCGCGGCGGACCTGGTACGAGACCGGCTCGCCGATGACCCAGGACGAGCTCCGCGAGGAGCGCTACCGCGGCATCCGGCCCGCCTTCGGCTACCCCGCCTCGCCCGACCACACCCGGAAGGCGGCGCTGTTCGACCTCCTCGGGGCCCGGGAGATCGGGATGGACCTCACCGAGCAGTTCGCGATGACCCCGGCGTCGAGCGTCTCGGGGCTCTACCTCGCCCACCCGGCCGCCCGCTACTTCAACGTCGGGCGGATCGGCCGCGACCAGGTCGAGGACTACGCGCGCCGGGTCGGCCTCCCGCGCGGCGAGGTCGAGCGCTGGCTCGCGCCGAACCTCGCGTACGACCCCGACTGACCGATCCGCGCCGGACCCTCTGGTAGCGTTCGCCCATGCGGTTCTGGCACTCCTTCGCGGACATGTCGGTCCTCGAGACCGCCGGGGAATTCGTCGTCGACCGCGCCGAGGGGGTCCACGTCTGGGACGACGCCGGCCGCCGCTACCTCGACGCCGCGGGCGGCCTCTGGTACTGCAACGTCGGTTGGGGCCGCACCGAGATTGCCGACGCGGTCGCCGCGCAGATGCGCCGACTCCCGACCTACTCGACGTTCGGCGATTACGCGAACCGCCCGGCGATCGAGCTCGCGGAGCGCGTCGCCGACATCGCGCCGGTGGCCGGCTCGAAGGTCTTCCTCACGAGCGGCGGCTCCGACTCGATCGACACCGCGACGAAGATGGCGCGCCGCTACTGGCAGCTCGTCGGCGAACCCGAGCGCACCGTCCTCATCACCCGCGAGCGCGCGTACCACGGGATGCACACGGCGGGCACGAGCCTCGCGGGCATCCCGGCGAACGCGACCGGCTTCGGCAACCTCGTCGAGGACGTCCGACGGGTCGCGTGGGACTCCCCCGCTGCCCTCCGCGACGCGATCGCGGCCGAGGGCGCGGGCAGGGTCGCCGCGTTCTTCTGCGAGCCGGTGATCGGCGCGGGCGGAGTGTACGCGCCCCCGCCCGGCTACCTCGACGAGGTGCGCGCGATCTGCCGGGAGACCGGGGTCCTCTTCATCGCCGACGAGGTCGTGACCGGCTTCGCCCGCGCCGGCGCGTGGTTCGCGTCGACCCGCTGGAACCTCGAACCCGACCTCGTCGTCTGCGCGAAGGGCATCACGAGCGGCTACCTGCCGATGGGCGCGGTCATCGTCTCGCCGCGCGTCGCCGAGCCGTTCTGGAAGCCCGGCGCGGGACTCTTCCGTCACGGGTACACGTACTCGGGCCACGCCTCCGTCGCGGCGGCGGCGCTCGCGAACCTCGCGATCATCGAGCGCGAGGACCTCGCGGGCCGCGCCCTCGACCTCGAGAAGCGCCTGGCCGACGCCCTCGCGCCGCTCGGATCGCACGCGCTCGTGTCGGAGGTCCGCCGCGGGACCGCGGTGCTCGCGGCCGTCCAGATCGACCCCGAGGCGATCGCCGCCGACGCCACCCTCCCGGCGCGCACCGCCGCGGCCTGCCGCGCGAACGGCGTCCTCACGCGCGCGCTGGCGTCGGGGGGCCTGCAGATCTCGCCGCCGCTCGTCCTCGACGACGACGGCATCGCGGAACTCGTCGCGGGCATCGGCGCCGGACTCGACGCCGTCGGCTGATCCGCCCGGGGGCGGGGACGCCCCCTAGTGGAACGAGGAGCCGCAGGCGCACGAGCCCGCGGCGGCGGGGTTGTCGATCGTGAAGCCGGAGCGCTCGAGCGAGTCGACGAAGTCGATCGTCGCCTGCGTGAGGTACGGGACGCTCATCCGGTCGATCACGAGGCGCACGCCGTGCTGCTCCTCCGCGACGTCGGCGTCGGAGAACTGGTCGTCGAGGTACATCGCGTAGCGGAGCCCCGAGCAGCCGCCGGGCTGCACCGCGACACGGAGGCCGAGGTCGTTGCGACCCTCCTCGACGAGCAGGTCCTTCACCTTCGCGGCGGCGGTCTCCGTGAGTTGCATGCGCGTTCCTCCGTGGTCCGTGGCGTGTGCCGGGGTGGTGCCCACGAGTCTACCGCCCCGCGCCCGGCTCCTCCCGGAACGGTGCGACCGTCGCCCCGGTCACCCGCAGGAGCTCCTCCGGGGTCGTCCGGAACACGGCGTCGGGCGTCCCGGCGGCCGCCCAGATCTCCGCGTGGACGGTGAGGTCGGGGTCGAGGACGGTCGTGAGCGGCTGGGGGTGGCCGAAGGGCGGGGTGCCCCCGACCGCGAACCCGGACGCCGCCCGCGCCTCCTCCGCGTCGGCCCGCCGGACGGCGCGGGCGCCGACGAGTGCGGCGAGGCGCCCCGTGTCGACGCGGTTCGCGCCGCTCGTGAGCGCGAGGACGGGTCGGTCGTCGGCCATGAAGACGAGGGACTTCACGATCTGCGCGACGTCGCAACCGATCGCGCGGGCGGCGTCGTCCGCCGTCCGGGTCCCCTCGGGGAACCGTCGCACCTCGACCTCGTGACCGAGGACGGTGGCCGCCTCGAGGAAACGTTCGATGCCGCTCGCCATGACCGCGACGATACCCGTCCCGAGCGTCGCGGGTACAATGCGCGCACATGGAACGCTCCCGTCTCCTCGCCGTCGCCCAGGCGGAACGCGCGCGCCTCGGCCGCACGATCCAGTACGCGGCGCCGGAGTCCTGGGACGCGGCGAGCCCCTGCGAGGACTGGCGGAACCGCGACGTCCTCGCGCACCTCGCGGCGCAGGAGATCGCCGCGGTCCAGGTGGTCCGCGGCGGCGAGGCCGAGGAGTTCGCGGCCTTCCGCGACGCGAACGGCGGCGACTTCTGGGTCGACGGCTTCAACGAGTTCGCGGTGCGTCTGCGCGCCGACCACCCCACGCGCTCGGTCCTCGAGGACTGGGGCCGCGCGGCGGATCTCCTCCTCGACGACCTCGCCCGCATCCCCGCCGCCGACTGGAACGGGCTCCGGGTCCCGTGGGTCGCCGGCGAGATCGGCGTCCGCTACCTCGTGCAGTCGCGCATCGTCGAGTGGTGGCTCCACGGCGAGGACGTCCGCGAGGGCTCGGACCTCGAACGCAACCCGCAGCAGGACGCGGTCTTCCTCGTGAACGACATGGCGGTGCGGATGCTCCCGTGGGCGCTCGGCCGCGCGGAGCGCTCGTTCCCGGGCCGCACCGTCCGCGTCGACCTCGACGGGGTCGGCGGCGGGACCTGGACGTGGGCGCTCGCCGCGCGCGAGACCCCCGACCCCGACCGCAAGCCCGACGCCTTCATCCAGGGCCGCGCGACGGCGTTCGCCTCCGTCGCGGGGCGGCGCCTGTCGGCAGGGGCGTTCCTCGACGCGGGCGATCTCGTCCTCGGCGGCGACGAGGAGATCGCGCTCACGGTCCTCGAGCTGCTTCGGGCCTTCGTCGACTAGCGACGCGCGCTAGCGACGCACGACGAGCCGCCGCACCCGCCGCGGCACGGCGCCGAACCGGTACTTGTACACGTAGTCGCCCTTCAGCAGGTCGAAGGCGGAGCACCCCGCCTCGATCGCGGTCCGGATGTCCTCGGCGACGAGAACCATCCCCGGCGACCAGCGCTCCGTCTCGCGGTCGAACGCGGAGTTGTAGAGGGAATACGTCCCCTCGAAGCGGAAGCCGATCGTGCCCGCGAGCTGGCGCTCCCCCACCTCGAGGAACGTGAGCGCGAAGATCCCCCGGGGCAGGAGCGCCGCCGCGAGCCGCCGGAAGAAGATCTCCATCCCCGGTTGCAGGAAGACGCCCTTCGGACCCTCGCTCGAGCGGTGGAGCTCGACGAAGCGATCGAGGAGCCCGTCGATCGTCTCGCGCGTCGCGACGCGGATCCGGAACGGCCCGGCCTCGGCCTCGAGGCGGCGCGCCTTGCGGCGGATCTCGTGGCGGAGCTTCGCGGGCAGCCCCTCGAGGTAGGCGTCCCAGGAGCCCGGCAGCGCGAGGAACGGCGCGACGCCGTTCTGGTCCTCGAGCACCTCCGGTTCGAGCCCGCGCGCGGCGAACGCGTCGCGCAGGAGCCCGAGCCACGGGCGGTCCTCGGCGAGGCCACGCAGGTCGGCCTCCGACCAGTCGTCGCGCGCGAGGAGTCCCGCGACGAGGTGCTCCGCGAACGCCGGTGCGGCCTCGGGATCCGCGACGGGTCCGAGGTAGTCGGTCACCTCGGTGCCCCCGAGGAACCGCAGCGTCGTCCCGATCCGCTCGAAGGCGACGGCACCGGCCTGCGCGCCGTCGTCGGCGACCCCGAACGCGAGGAGGAGGTGCTCGGGATCCTCGCCGAACTCCTCCCAGTAGAGCTTCAGGAACGTCGGCGTGTGGAAGATCGTGCCCGCGGGGTCGAGGGCGACGAGCGTCGACCAATCGCGTCGGGCGAAGTCGCGGGGGTCCTCGGAGAACTCGACCCGCATCAGTGCGGCGCGGACCCCGAGGCCGTGCCGGAGGCGAGGGCCTCGTCGAGCACGTCCCAGGCGAGCGCCGCGCACTTCACGCGCGCCGGATAGCGGGCGACGCCCTGGAGCGCCGCGAGCTCGCCGAGAGCGTCCTCCGAGACGTCCTCGCCGGAGAGCATCCGCCGGACCTGCGCGCCGAGCGCCGCGACCGCGGCCCGGTCCCTGCCCGTCGTCGCCTCGGTCATCATCGACGCGGAACTCTGGGAGATCGAACAGCCCTGGCCGGAGAACGCGACCTCGGCGAGCACGCCGTCGCGCTCGACGACCGCGACCGTGATCTCGTCGCCGCAGAGGGGATTCGTCTGCGTGCACGCGGCGGTCGCCCCCGGCACCTCGCGCTTGTTCCGCGGGCGCTTGTAGTGGTCGAGGATGACCTCCTTGTAGATGTCGTCGAGCCCCATCAGGCCTCCCCGAAGATCGCCTTCGCGCGTCCGAGGGCCTCCCCGAGGGCGTCGACCTCCTCCTCGGTCGAGTAGACCGAGAACGAGACGCGCGCGGTCGCCGACACCCCGTAGTGGCGCATCACGAGCTGCGCGCAGTGGTGGCCGGCGCGGATCGCGATGTGCTCCTCGTCGAGGATCGTCGCGAGGTCGTGCGGGTGGACGTCGCCGAGCAGGAACGAGATCGCACCGCCGTGGACCCCGACGTCGGTCGGCCCGAGCACCCGCGCGCCGGCCCGATCGAGGACCCCGAGCGCGTACGCGGTGAGCGCCTGCTCGTGCGCGCGGACGGCCTCCATCCCGAGTCCCTCGAGGTACCCGATCGCCGCGCCGAGCCCGACCTGCTGCGCGAGGTTCATCGTCCCCGCCTCGAACTTCTGCGGGACCTCGTTCCAGGTGCTGTGGTCCTCGTAGACCTCGCGGATCATCTCGCCACCGCCGAGGAACGGGTCCATCGCCTCGAGGTGCTCGCGCTTCGCGTAGAGGCCGCCCGAGGCCGTGGGGCCAAGCATCTTGTGCCCGGAGAACGCGAGGAAGTCGACGTCGAGCGCCCCGACGTCGGTCCCGAGGTGCGGGACCGACTGCGCGCCGTCGAGGAGGACGAGCGCGCCGACGGACCGCGCCGCCGCCACGAGGGTCGCGACCGGCGGGATCGTGCCGAGGGCGTTCGACATGCCCGTGACCCCGAGGAGCTTCGTGCGGGGCCCGATGAGGCGCGGCAGGGCGTCGAGGTCGAGGAGTCCGTCGTCGGTGATCGGCACGTACCGGAGGACGGCACCGGTGTCGCGGGCGCACAGCTGCCAGGGGACGATGTTCGCGTGGTGCTCGAGGTGGGTGAGGAGGATCTCGTCCCCCTCCTTCAGGAACCGGCGACCCCAGGCGTGGGCGACGAGGTTGATCGCCTCCGTCGTCCCGCGGGTGCTCACGATCGTCGCGGGGTCCGAGGCCCCGACGAAGCGCGCGATCGCGGCCCGGGCGCCCTCGTAGGCGACGGTCGCCTCCTCCGCGAGCCGGTAGAGGCCGCGGTGGGCGTTCGCGCAGTGCCGCTCGTAGAACTCGCGCTCGGCGTCGAGCACGACGCGGGGCTTCTGCGAGGTCGCGGCGCTGTCGAGGTAGACGACCGGCGCAACGTCGTCGCGCCGGTCGAGGATCGGGAAGTCGCGGCGGACGGCCTCGACGTCGAGCGCGGGGGCCCCCGACGGCCGTCGCGCGACGCTCATCGTCCCGGTTCCGCCGGCACCGTCTCCTCCACCTCGAGTTCCTTCCGCAGGTCCTCGTAGCCCTTGCGCTCGAGTTCGGCGGCGAGCTCGCGGCCACCCGACTTCACGATGCGCCCCTGCATCATGACATGGACGAAGTCCGGCTGGATGTAGTTCAGGATCCGCTGGTAGTGCGTGACGAGGAGCACGCCGAGCTTCGGTCCGACGAGCTTCGCGACCCCGGTCGCGACCTGGCGGAGCGAGTCGATGTCGAGGCCGGAGTCGGTCTCGTCGAGGATCGCGATCGCCGGCTCGAGCACCGCGAGCTGGAGGATCTCGTTGCGCTTCTTCTCGCCGCCGGAGAACCCCTGGTTCAGGTAGCGGTTCACCATGGCGTCCTCGACGCCGAGGAGCTCCATCTTCTCCTTCATGTGCTTGCGGAACGCGAGGGCGTTCGTCTCCTCGCCCTTCACCGACTGGTACGCGGTGCGCAGGAAGTTCACGACGGAGACCCCGGGCACCTCGACCGGGTACTGCATCGCGAGGAACAGCCCCATCCGCGCGCGCTCGTCGGGCGTGCGGTCGGCGATGTCCTCCCCGCGGAAGCGGATCTCGCCGGCCGTCACCGTGTAGCCCGGCCGCCCCGAGACCACGCTCGCGAGCGTGGACTTCCCCGACCCGTTCGGACCCATGAGGGCGTGGGTCTCCCCCTGGCGCACCGTGAGGTCGATCCCGCGCAGGATCTCCTTGCCCTCGACCTCGGCCCGCAGGCCGCGGACCTCGAGTTCCACCGGCTTCTCAGTCATCGCTCACCTCGATGTGGATAGCGTCGTCCCGGACCGTGACCGGGAACACCTGAACCGGCGCGGTCGCCGGCAACGTCAGCGGACGGCCCGACGCGAGGTCGAAGGCCGAGCCGTGCTTCGGGCACTCGATCGTCCCCTCGATCGCGTCGACCGTCCCCTCGTCGAGGTAGGCGTGCGCGTGCGAGCACACGGCATCGACGGCGCGGAACCCCGCCTCGCCGAGGTTCACGACCGCCACCTCGCGCGCCCCCACCGCGAAGCGACGGGCCTCGCCCGCGGGGACCTCCGAGACGGGCACGATGAGGTCGCTCACGCGTCCTCCCTGGCGAGCTCGCGCTCGATCGCCTCGGCGACGTGGACGCGCACCTCGTCGATCGCGATCCGCTCGAGGACCTCGTTGAAGAACCCGAACACGACGAGGCGCTCGGCCTCCTTCCGCGGGATGCCACGGCTCTGCAGGTAGAAGAGCTGCTCCTCCTCGACGGGACCGACGCTCGCGGCGTGGCCGCAGCGGACGTCGTTCGCCTCGATCTCGAGGTTCGGGATCGCCCGCGCGAACGCGTGCTCGGAGAGGATCACGTTCCTGCTCGTCTGCATCGCGTCGGTCTTCTGCGCGCCCGGACGGACGTGGACCCAGCCGGAGTACACCCCGCGGGAGGCGTCGCGGAGCGCGCCCTTGTAGAGCAGGTCGCTCGTGCAGTTCGGGGCGACGTGGTCCTGCTCCGTGCGGTGGTCGAAGTGCTGGTCGTCGTCGGCGAAGAAGACCCCGAGCATCTCGCTCGACGCGCCCTGCTCGGCGAGGACGCTCTCGGCCTCCGCGCGGGCGAGCGAGCCGCCGAACCCGACGGCGACCCCGCGGAACTCCGCGTCGCGCGCGAGCCGCGCCCGCTGGACGCCGAGGTGGGTGACGCCCTCGCCCCACTCCTGGATCGAGACGTAGCGCACGCGGGCGGCGGGCCCGACGTGGATCTCGACGACGGCGTCGGCGAGCGCGCGGCCGAGGTCCGGCGAGGCGTAGCGGTCGATGAGGGTGACCTCGCTGTCGCGGCCGGCGACGACGAGCGTGTGCGGGAAGATCGCGGCGCCGTCGGTCTCGAGGCGCGTGACGACCTGGATCGGGAGCGGCACGACGACCCCGTCCGGCACGTGGAGGAAGGTCCCACCCGTGCGGAAGGCCGCGTGGAGCGCCGTGAACTTCGTCCGGTCGGTCGCGACGAGCGCATGGAGCGCGGGCTCGACGAGGTCCGGATGGCGCTCGGCGGCGACGTCGAGGTCCTCGAGGATCACGCCGCGTTCGGCGAGCTCGGGCGCGAGTTCGCGGAAGGCGGTCGTCGAGTCGCGCTGGACGCGGAGGCCGGAGCGCGCCTCGGCGGACCCCGCGGCCGCGAGGACCTCCGCGGGCAGATCGGCGAGGCGCTCCGCGCGCGGGCCCTCGACGTGGGCGAGCAGGTCGAGGTCGAGGCCGGAGAGGTCGGTGTAGCGCCACTCCTCGGTGTCCTGCGAGGGGATCGGCAGCGCGAGGTACTCGCGCAGGGCCCGCGCGCGGAGCGCGTCGAGGAAGGGCGGCCCGGAGGGGAGGCGCCGGAGCGCCTCCTCGTCGAACCCGCGGTCGAGGACGTCCTGCTTCATCGCTTCATGGCGTCGTCGCTCGGCCGGTCGCCGGACCGGCCGCGGTCATCCGACCGAGCCCTCCATCTGGAGCTCGATGAGGCGGTTCAGTTCGACGGCGTACTCCATCGGCAGCTCGCGGGTGACCGGCTCGATGAACCCGTTCACGATCATCGCGGTCGCCTCGGACTCCGAGAGGCCGCGGCTGCGCAGGTAGAAGAGCTGGTCCTCGCCGACCTTCGAGACCGTCGCCTCGTGGCCGAGCGACGCGGTCTCGTCCTCGACCTCGATGTAGGGGTAGGTGTCGGAGCGGGAGGCCTCGTCGAGGATGAGGGCGTCGCACTTCACCGTGGACTTCGCGTGGTGGGCGTCGGGCTCGACGCGGACGAGGCCGCGGTACCCGGTGCGCCCGCCGTCCTTCGAGACGGACTTCGAGGTGATGACGCTCGTCGTGTACGGCGCGGCGTGGATCGCCT
>JBJTYK010000216.1:0-4285 GCA_046082745.1 Actinomycetota bacterium
GGCGGCGTCCGCGCCGGGACCGACGTCACCGGGTTCGGCCTGCTCGGCCACCTCCACACGATGCTCCGCGCGTCGGGCGCCGCCGCCCGGATCGACGCCGCGGCGGTCCCGGTCCTCGCGGGCGTGCGCGAGCTCGCCGAGCGCGGCGTCGTCCCGGGCGGAGGTACGCGCAACCTCGCGTTCGTCCGCCCGCACCTCGACGCGCCCGACGTCCCGGAGGCCGAGGCGCTCGTCCTCGCCGACCCGCAGACCTCCGGCGGGCTCCTCGTCGCGGCGCAGGACGCCGAGCGCTTCGCCTCGGCCGCCGCCGAGCGCGGCGTCCCGGCGCACGAGGTCGGCGTCGTGCTCGCGGGCGAGCCGGGCCGCATCGCGGTCGTCGGTCGCCTCGCCTGAGCGCCGACGTTCCGGTCCCGGAAGCGTTCCCTGCGATACTGACGCGATGCCGGACGACCGCGCGATCGGGATGTTCGATTCCGGGGTGGGCGGTCTCACCGTCGCCCGCGCGGTCGCGGACCTCCTGCCGAACGAGCGCATCCGCTACCTCGGCGACACGGCGCGCAGCCCCTACGGTCCGCGCCCCGTCGAGGAGATCCGCGCGTTCGCCCTCGAGATCGCCGACCACCTCGTCCGCAGCGACGTGAAGATGCTCGTCGTCGCGTGCAACTCCGTGGAGGTCTCGGCGATCGAGGACGTCGCCGCGGCCCACGGGGTGCCGGTCGTCGGTGTCATCGGCCCCGGCGTCCGCGCCGCGGCCCGTGCGACCCGCAACGGCCGCATCGGCATGATCGGCACGCAGGCGACCGTCGCGAGCGGCGCGTACGAGCGCGCGGCGGCGGCGTTGCCCGTCACCGTGCGTTCGGCGGCCTGCCCGGTGTTCGTCGAGCGCGTCGAGGCGGGCGACACCTCGAGCCCGACGCTCCGCGCCGCCGCCGAGGGCTACCTCGCGCCGCTGCTCGCCGCCGACGTCGACACGCTGATCCTCGGCTGCACCCACTACCCGATGCTCGCGGGGCTCCTGCGGTCCGTCGTCGGGCCCGACGTCGCGCTCGTGTCGTCGGCGGAGGAGACCGCGAAGGACGTCTACGCGGCGCTCGTCGACGCCGACCTGCTGCGCGCCGACCCGACCCCGCCGGCGCACGAGTTCCGCTGCACCGGCGATCCCGCGACGTTCCGCGCGATCGCGGAGCGCTTCGTCGGCCCGCGCGTCGGCACGATCGGCGCGGCCGTCCTCGGCGTGCGGGAGGCGTCGTGGAGCTGACGGTCCTCGGCGCGTGCGGCACCTGGCCCGGGGCGGGCGACGCGACGAGCGGCTACCTCGTGCGCCACGACGGGCACACGCTCTGGGTCGACGCCGGGTCGGGCACGCTCGGGTCGCTCCAGCGCCACGCCTCGATCGCCGACATCGACGCGATCCTCATCACCCACGAGCATGTGGATCACTGCATCGACCTCCTCATCACGTACTACGCGATCGCCTACGGCGAACTCGCGCCGCGCGGCCTCGACCTCTACCTGCCGACGGGTGTCCTCGAACGTCTCGAGGGCGCGGTCTCCGCGTCGTACCGCGACACGCTGAAGAGCTGCTTCACGATCCACACGATCGGCTCCGCGGAGCGCTTCGCCATCGGACCCTTCGCGATCGAGAACGTCCTCATGCCGCACGTCGGCCTCACCGCGTTCGGCTACCGCGTCACCGCCGGCGGCGCGACGCTCGCGTACACCGGCGACACCGGGCCGGGGGACGCGTACGTGGAGCTCGCGCGCGAGGCGGACCTCCTCCTCGCGGAGGCCGCGCTCCAGGACGACGATCGCCCGTTCGAGTGGCACCTCACCGCGCGGCAGGCCGGCGAGGGTGCGGCGCGCGGCGAGGCGAAGCGCCTCCTCCTCACGCACCTGCGACCGAACCAGGACCCCGCGGTGTCGATCGCCGAGGCTTCCGACGGCTACGCCGGACCGATCGAGGTCGCGGCCTCCGGCGCGACGTACGAGGTGCGACGGTGAGCCGCCCCGACGGTCGCGCCCCCGACGCGCTGCGTCCGGTCCACGCCGAGCTCGGCTTCCAGGAATGGGCGGAGGGCTCGATCCTCTACTCGCAGGGGCGGACGCGCGTCCTCGTCTCGGCCTCGGTCGAGGAGGAGGCTCCGCGCTGGCTGCGCGGTCGCGGGCGGGGCTGGGTCACCGCGGAGTACTCGATGCTCCCGCGCGCGACCGCGGAGCGCTCGCAGCGGGAGGTCTCGCGCGGGCGCCCGGGCGGCCGCACGCAGGAGATCCAGCGGCTCATCGGGCGATCGCTGCGGTCGGTCACCGACCTCGGGAAGCTCGGCGAGCGCACGATCACGATCGACTGCGACGTGCTGCAGGCCGACGCCGGCACGCGCTGCGCGTCGATCACCGCCGGCTACGTCGCCCTCGCCCTCGCGCTGCGGACGCTCGGGGAACGCACGAAGCTCCCCGCGGGCATCCTCACCGGCTCGGTCGCCGCGGTCTCCGTCGGCATGGTCGGCGGCGCGCCCGTCCTCGACCTCTCCTACGACGAGGACGCCGGCGCGGAGGTCGACTGCAACGTCGTCATGACCGGCGCCGGTCGCCTCGTCGAGGTCCAGGGCACCGCCGAGGGCGAGCCGTTCTCGCGCGGCGACCACGACGCGCTCCTCGACCTCGCGACGGGCGGCATCGCCGAGCTCACGAGGGTCCAGGCCGAGCTCCTCGGGTGAGCCTGCCCCCGACGATCGCGATCGCATCGCGGAACGCCCACAAGGTCCGCGAGATCCGCCGCATCTGCGCAGACTGGCCGGTCACGTGGATCGAGGCCGACGACCGCTGGCCCGACGTGGAGGAGACCGAACCCACGTACCTCGGCAACGCGCGCGCGAAGGCCCGCGCCGTCGCCGCGGCGACCGGGCTCCCCGCGCTCGCCGACGACTCCGGCATCGAGGTCGACGCCCTCGGCGGCGCGCCGGGGCCGCGCTCCGCGCGCTACGCGGGCGACGGCGCGAGCGACGCCGAGAACCTCGCCGCGCTGCTCGGAGCGGTCCGCGGCGTCCCCGCGCTCGGCCGCACCGCGCGCTACCGCTGCGCCGTCGTCCTCGCGCTGCCCGACGGCCCCGAGGTGGAGGCCGACGGCACCTGCGAGGGCTCGCTCGCGTCGCGACCGCGCGGCGAGGGCGGGTTCGGCTACGACCCCGCGTTCGTGCCGGCCGGGTGGGAGCAGACGATGGCCGAACTCCCCGCGTCGGAGAAGGACCGCATCGGCCACCGCGGACGCGCGCTCCGGGCGCTCCGGGCAGCGCTCGGCTGAGCCGAGCGCGGCGCGGGAGCCGCTAGGCTCTGCCCCCATGGAGCCCGCGACCCCGGGCGCGCCCCGCGCGCGCGCGGCAATCGAGGCGACCGCGGCGGCGCTCCGGCGCGCGGGGCGCGCCCGTCAGGCGGGCCTCGTGTTCCTCCTCTACCTCGGCGTCGCGTTCGCGCTCTACGCGCTCCCGATCGCCGGCGAACTCGGCTCGCGCTTCGTCGGCGTCGGCAAGAGCGACTCGAAGCTCTACATCTGGTCGCTCTCCTGGCTCCCGTACGCGATCGCGAACGGACTCTCCCCGTTCGAGACCGCGCGGGTGTTCGCGCCGGGGGGAGCGGACCTCACGTGGGTGACGACGCTGCCGGCACCCGCGCTCGTCCTGTGGCCGGTGACCGCGACGCTCGGCCCGCTCGTCTCCTACAACCTGATCCTGCTCCTTTCGCCCGCCCTCGCGGGCTGGGCGACGTTCCTCCTGTGCCGACGGGTCACCGACCGGTTCTGGCCCTCGGTCGCGGGCGGCTACCTCTTCGGGTTCTCGACGTACATGGTCGCCCAGCTCCACGGGCACGCGAACCTCGTCCTGATCTGGCCCGCGCCCTTCTGCGCCTATCTCGTCCTGCGGCGGATCGCCGGGGACCTGCCTCCCGTCCGGTTCGTCGCGGGGATCGCGGGCTCGCTGCTCTTCCTCTTCGGCTCCTCGACGGAGCTCTTCGCCACGACGACGGTCTTCGGCGTCATCGCGTTCACAGGGGCGCTCGCGTTCGGCGGCGCGCGCTGGCGCCGGACGGTCTTCGACGCGGGGCTCCTCGTCGCCGCCTCGTACCTCGTCGTCGGGTTCGCGGTGCTGCCGTTCCTCCTCGACGCCTTCCGGAACCTCCCGGGCGCGCCGATCCGACCGCTCGACCGCGCGTCGGTGGACCTGTTCTCGTTCGTGCTGCCGCGGGTGAGCACCCTCATCGGTGGCGCCCACTCCACGGGGGCCCCCACGCGCTT
>JBJTYK010000217.1:0-6052 GCA_046082745.1 Actinomycetota bacterium
CCGACGACGAGGTCGAGCAGCGAGGCGCCGAGGCCGCGCCCGCGGAACGCCGGATGCACCCGCACCCAGGACCGCTGGACCTCGGCGGGCCGCGGTCCGACGAGGGTCGCGAACCCCGCGACCCGTCCGTCGGCGTCGCGCGCGAGCCACGAGTCGAGGGCGACGTCGGTCGCGGGGTCGTCGAGGTCGTCGGTGAGGTGGCGGAGTTCGGTGTCGGCGACCCCGGCGTCGCGTTCGTCGCACGCGCGGGCGACCGCGAGCGCGGCGAGGGGGTCGTCGATCGGCCCGATGCGGAAGCCGTCGGGCGGCGCGCTCACCGGAACGGTTCGACGCCCGCGCGCAGCAGGAGCTCGCGCACGTCGCGCTCCGCCATCCCGCGCGCGAGGAGTTCCCGGTACACGCGCAGCGGCGCGAGCGACCGACCGCAGCGCGCGCAGTAGACGGCGTCGTCGGCGACCGGGACCGCGCACCAGGGGCAGCCGACGACCGGGACGCGCCGGTCGGCGCCGAGCCCCGAGTCGCCGAGGGCGTCGACGTAGCCGCGGCCGTAGTCCCATTCGATGTAGTCCTCCTCGTGGACGTCGAACGCGGGCTCGTGCGTCCGGGACTCGCCGGTCGCGAGGAGGTGCTCGAGGTTCTCGCGGAGGAGTTCCCATTCGTAGTAGTGGCCCTCCCCGCAGTCGGGGCAGGCGATGACGACGCCCTTCACCCCCTGCGGGGCGAAGACCTCGCGCATCGCCGCGAGGTCGCGGAGGTCCGCGCGGACGTCGCGCTCCTCCTCCGGGTCGAGTCGCGCGCCGCGCTCCCCGACGTCGCCGACGTCGGCGTCGCCCTCGTCGTCGCGTTCGTCGCGCTCGTCGCGCTCGTCGTCACGCTCGTCGTCCATCAGGCCTCCCCCTCGGGTTCCGCCTGCGGCTCCTCGCGCAGGACGAACGTCCGGAACGTCTCCGCGGCCGCGAGCCCCACGGGTTCGCCGAGTTCCCGCGCCCGCTGCCGCACCCACGGCTCGGCGTCGGCGACGCCCTGGCTCTCGTGGCGCGCGAGCGCGGCGATCTTCACGTCGAGCGTCGCGGCGACGTCGACGTGGGTATCGGCATCCTCGAAGGTCGAGATCCACAGGTTCGGGATCTCGTAGGGCTCGAAGCCCTCGTCGAGGAGCTCGGGGAACTGCGGTCGGCTCGGGACGTCGGGCATGACCGCCGACATCGCGAGCTCGCCCGCCGCGCGGTGGTCGGCGTGGTTCACGTAGTTGCCGGTCCACCAGCGGCGCGGGTCCGGCGCGACGAGGACCTGCGGGCGGATGCGACGGAGCTCGCGGCACACGGCGCGCCGCGTGTCGAGGTTCACCTCGAGCTCCCCGTCCCGGAACCCGAGGAACGTGACGGAGCGGACGCCGAGCACCTCGGCCGCCGCGCGCTGCTCGCGCTCGCGCACCTGCGCGACCTCCGCGCGGTCGGCGCCGGGACGGTTGTCGCCGGCCGACCCGTCGGTGATGACGACGTAGTGGACCGCGGTCCCCTCGCGCGCCCAGCGTGCCGTCGTCGCGCCGCACATGAAGTCCCCGTCGTCGGGGTGGGCGAACAGGACGACCGCGCTCGAGAAGCCCATGGGTGGTGCAGCGTAGCGGAGGTGCGGGAACGGCCCCGGCGCGGGAGACTGCGCGGATGGACGAGGACCGCGCCACCCGACGCCGGTCGCCGGTCGCCGCGGCGGCGGGCGTCGGCGGGCTCTGGGGACTCGCGGGCTACGGGATCCTCTGGGAGGGGGTCCCCGTCACCGTGAGCAGGCCGTTCGTCGAGAGCGTCGTCGGGACGATCGTGCTGCTGCCGTCACGGCTCGTGCTCTGGGGGATCCTGCTCGCCGAGCGCGTCGCCGGCGGACCGTTCGAGCTGTCGGGCGACCACGGGTGGATCGCGCCGGTGGCGGGCGCCGTGGGCGCCGCGCTCGCCGCGGTGGGCGCCGCCGCCGTGCGGCGCGCGCGGCGCCCCCGTCACTCCCCCTTGTAGACCGCCCAGAACTTCTTCACCGGCGACAGCGCCTTCCACGTCGCCTTCGCGTTGCGCGGACAGATGAGCGCGTCGCCCGGGCCGATGCGGTGGACGGTGCCGTCCTCCTCGGTGATCTCGACCTCACCCTCGATGATCACCATGATCTCGTGCCACGGCGAGAGATCCATCTGTCCCGTCTCGGGGACGCGGCGCCACAGGCCGAACGCGAACATCGAGTCCGGCGACCGGTACTCGATCGTCTCCTCGCCGGGCGGGTTCGGATCGCCGGGTGCGGTCGGGATCTCCTGCCACGGCATCTCCGACACGCCGTCCTTCACCACGCGCATGACGCCCATCGCTCGCCTCCTCGGTCGACCCGAGCCTACCCGAGGCGCCGCTCCATCCGGACGTGCGGGCCCATGGAGGGCTCCTCCCACTCGTCGGAGACGGCGACGAACCCGCGCCGCTCGTAGAACCGCCGGGCGGTCATCCGGGCGTTGCACCACACGAGCGTCGCTCCCCGGTCGTCGGCGTGCGCGAGCAGTCCGTCGAGGAGCGCGGAGCCGATGCCGTCGCCGCGGGAGCCGTCGCGGACGGCCATGCCGCGGACGCGGAACGTCCGCTCCCCGTCGGGGTGGATCGTCGCGATCCCGACGAGCGCACCGTCGACGAACGCCCCGAGGTGGAGGGTCGCCGGGTCGTCCTCGGCGTCGTAGACGATCGTCTCGACCGCCTGATGCGGTCGCAGGACCTCGTGGCGGAGCGGGCGCGTCGCGGCGGCGTCGACCGCGCGGACCGCGAAGGCGGCTCGTCGGGGCCCGAGGTCGTGGAGGAGGAAGAGCGTCGCGAGCGAACCGACGACGATCCCGCTCATCACCATGCCGAACTCGCCCATCAGGACGCGGCGATCGAGCGTCCGGCCGCCGCGGCGAGCGCGGCGAGGTCGTCGGGCTCGCAGCGGGACGCGCCGAGCCGCACCGGGTTCGAGCGGGTGCCGTGGCAGTCGGAGCCGCCCGTCGCGGCGATGCCGAGCGCCCGCGCGCGCGAGCGGTAGTGCGCGCGCTGCTCGGGACCGTGGTCGACGTGGTCGGCCTCGATGCCGGCGAGTCCCGCTGCGGCCATCTCGTCGATGAGTTCCTCGGGCACGGGCTCGTCGCGCCGGCCCCAGAGCCCGGGGTGCGCGAGCACCGCGACACCGCCGGCAGCGGAGATCATCCGCACGGCCTCGGCCGCGCCGACCGCGTGCTTGCGGACGTGCGCGGGCATCCCGTCGGAGATGTAGCGCTCGAAGGCCTCCTTCTCGGTCTGCACCGCGCCGGCCTCGACCATCGCCTGCGCGACATGCGGCCGCACGACCGGGCCGCCCGCGGCGATCTCGAGGACGCGGTCGAACGAGACGTCGAACCCGAGCTCGTTCAGCTTCTCGACCATGCGACGACCCCGGTGCTCGCGGTCGTCGCGGAGCCGGGCGAGTTCGGCGTCGAACGCGGGGTCGTCCTCACGGCACCAGTAGGCGAGGACGTGGACGCTCTTGCCGAGGTGCTCGGCGCTGAACTCGAGGCCCGGGATGAGCTCGATGCCGACCTCGCGCGCGGTCGCGAACGCCTCGGGCAGGCCCGCCATCGTGTCGTGGTCCGTGAGCGCGAGGATCGAGAGCCCACGCTCGGCCGCGAGGCGCACGACGCGCTCCGGCGGGAAGGTCCCGTCGGAGCGGCTGCTGTGGGAATGGAGGTCGATGCCGGGCACGGGACGATGGTGCCAGACCCCTCCGACACCGTCCACGCGGACGATTGACTTCGCCCCCCGCCGGGGTTCGAATGGCCCCGCATGCGTCCGCCCGGACGCGCTGGAGGTGCGCGAGGTGTTCCTCGGAGAGGTCGTCGGGACCGCGGTGCTCGTGCTCATCGGATGCGGGGGCGGCGCCGGCGTGCTGCTCGCCCGCTCGAAGTCCCAGGGAGCGGGCTGGATCGTCACGAGCTTCGGCTGGGGCATGGGGCTCCTGTTCGGCATCCTCGCGAGCCAGCGCATCCCGGACTCGGTCGCGCACCTGAACCCCGCCGTCTCGATCGCGTTCGCCTTCGGCGGCATCAACGGGGTGCAGTGGTCGGACGTCCCGACGCTCGTCCTCGGCCAGTTCGTCGGCGCGATCCTCGGCGCGGTCGTCGTGTGGGCGACCTACCTCCCCCACTTCGCGGAGACCTCCGACGCCTCGGCGAAGCTCGCGGTGTTCGCGACGGGCCCGCAGATCCGCCGGACCGTCCCGAACCTCGTGGCGGAGGCGGTCGGCACCGCGGTCCTCGTCATCGGGATCATCGCGGTCCTCGCGAGCCCCGGCGCGGCGCCGCTCGCGTTCTTCTTCATCGGGCTCCTCCTGTTCGCGATCTGCATCGCGCTCGGCGGGCCGACCGGCAACGCGGTGAACCCGGCGCGCGACCTCGGACCGCGGCTCGCCTACGCGTTCCTGCCGATCGCGGGCAGCGGCGACCCGGACTGGCGCTACGCGTGGATCCCGGTCGTCGGTCCGATCGTCGGCGGCGTCCTCGCCGTCGTCCTGCTCCAGGCGCTCGGGGTCCTCTGAGCCGTCCGGCGTAGGATGCCCCCACCGTGGGAGGCGTCGTGGATCGCGGGCGCGTGGTGCTCGGGGCCGTCACGTGGCTCCGCGTCCTCCTCGTGCCGGTCATCATCGCGCTCGTCCTCGCGGGCCCGACGACCGACGGCGCGTTCGTCGCGGCGACGGTCCTGTTCACGATCGCCGCGCTGACGGACCTCCTCGACGGGTACCTCGCGCGACGCTGGAACTTCGGCACGCCGCTCGGCTCGTTCCTCGACACGACCGCCGACAAGCTCCTCGTCTCCGGGACGCTCCTCGCGCTCGTCGAGGTGGGCAGGACCTCGGCGTGGATCGCGTTCGTCATCATCGGCCGGGAGCTCCTCGTCCTCGGCCTGAAGGGGATCGTCGCGGGCGGCGGCGGCTCGGTCGCCGCGACGATGCTCGGGAAGGTGAAGGCGACCGTCCAGTTCTTCGCGATCGGCATGGCGACGGTGACGCTCGGTCCCGACATCGGACCGCTGCCCCTCCACGCGTGGGCGATGCTCCTCGCGACCGCGATCACGCTCGGCTCCGCGGTCGACTACCTCGGGCGGTACCGGGCCGCGCTCGCCGACCGGGCCTGAGCCCGTGGAGGGCCCCGTCCTCGTCACCGGCGGGACCGGCGTCGTCGGCACCGCGCTCGTCCGCCGCCTCGTCGCCGACGGCGTCGCCGTCCGAGGTCTCGCGCGCTCCGACGCCTCGGCGCAGGCGCTCGACGCCGCGGGCGCGACCCCCGCGCGCGGTGACGTCCTCGACGCAGATGCGGTCGCGGCCGCGGCGGCGGGATGCGACGTCGTCTTCCACACCGCGGGCCGCAGCGGCCTCTGCCTCCCAGACGCGGAGGCGATGGAACGGCTGAACGTCGGCGGGACCGAGACCGTCGTGCGGTCCGCCGCGGCCGCCGGCGTTCGCCGGATCGTCCTCACGTCGTCGGCGGCGACGCTCGGCGAGGCGCACGGCGCGGTCGGCGACGAGCGGACCGCCCACCGTGGGACGTTCCTGTCCCGCTACGAGCGGTCGAAGCACCGCGCGGAACACCTCGCGTTCGACCTCGGTCGCTCGCTCGGCGTCGAGGTCGTCGCGGTGAACCCCGCGTCGGTGCAGGGACCGGGGCGCACCGGCGGTTCCGCGCGGCTCCTGCTCGACGCGGTCGCCGGACGCCTGCCGTTCCTCGTCGACACCTGGCTCTCGCTCGTCGACGTCGAGGACTGCGCCGGCGGCCACGTCCTCGCGGCGCGCACCGGCGTCGCGGGGGAACGCTACGTGCTCTGCAGCGCCGCGCTCCGCGCCCGCGACGCGATCGCGGCGCTGCGCCGCATCTGGGGAGCGCCCGAGCGCGTCCGCTGGGTCCCGCCGGCGATCGCCGGGACGGTGCTGCCGGCGGCCGGCGCGATCGTGTCGCTCGCGACGTGCGGTTCCGGCCGCAGAGCGCGGCTGTGCCCGAAGTCGGTCTCGACGCTCCTCCACGGCCACC
>JBJTYK010000218.1:0-3772 GCA_046082745.1 Actinomycetota bacterium
CCCCCCCCCCCCCCCCCCCCCCCCCGCGCCGATCAACCCTTCCCGACGACGTTCGCGACGCGCGGGGCGCGGACGATGACCTTCGCGATCTCCCGGTCGCCGAGCGCGCGCCGCACCGCGTCGGAGGCGAGCGCCGCCTCGCGGCAGGCGTCCTCCGACGCGTCCGCGTCGACCTCGACGCGGTCGCGCACCTTCCCGTCGACCTGGAGGACGAGCGTCACGCGCTCCTCGCGCGCGAGCGCCGGGTCCCACGTGGGCCAGGCCGAGACGTGGACGCTGTCGCGCTCCCCGAGCACCTCGCGCCAGAGCTCCTCGGCGATGAACGGGGCGAGCGGCGCGAGGAGCTGCACGAGGAGCCGCGCGGACGGCAGCGCCCCCGAACCGGCGTCGAGCGACGCACGCATCTCGTTCGTGAGCACCATGAGCTTCGAGATCGCCGTGTTGAAGCGGAACCGCTCGAGGTCCTCGGTCACACCCCGCACCGTGCGCTGCGCGAGCCGGCGGAGCGCCTCGGGTTCGCCGGCGCCGCCGCGCCCGGTCGCGTCGAGGACGGCCGTCCACGCGCGCCCGAGCCACGAGCGCACGCCCGGCGCGCGGTCGGGGTCCGGCGCGACGAGCTTCCAGTCGATGTCGTCCTCGAACGGTCCCGCGAAGAGCATCGTGAGGCGCATCGTGTCCGCCCCCCAGCGCTCGACGATCGGCATCGGCTCGACGATGTTGCCCTTCGACTTCGACATCGACGCCCCGCCGTAGATCACCTGGCCCTGATTCATGAGGCGCGGGAACGGTTCGGTGAAGGGGACCGAGCCCATGTCGTGGAGGACCTTCGTGAAGAAGCGCGAGTACAGGAGGTGGAGGATCGCGTGCTCGACGCCGCCGGTGTACTGGTCGACGGGCATCCACCGCGCGACCTCCTCCGGGTCGAACGCGCGGTCGGGGTCCCCCGGCGAGCAGTAGCGGAGGTAGTACCAGGACGAGTCCACGAAGGTGTCCATCGTGTCGGTGTCGCGCGTCGCGGGCCCGCCGCACGACGGGCAGTCGGTGCGCAGGAACCCCTCGTGGCGCGCGAGCGGCGACTGGCCGCCCGGGCGGAAGTCGACGTCGTCGGGCAGGAGCACCGGGAGCCGCTCGTCGGGCACCGCGACCTCGCCGCACGAGGGGCAGTGGACGATCGGGATCGGGGCGCCCCAGTACCGCTGGCGGCTGATCAGCCAATCGCGGAGCCGGAACGACACCGCCGCCTCACCCCGTCCCCGCTCCCCGAGCCAGGCGATGACCTCGGGGATGACCTCCGGGGAACGGCGTCCGTCGAAGGGACCCGAGCCGACCATGACGCCCTCGGCCGCGTGCGCCTCGGTCATCGCGTCGGCGTCGGCGATCGGCGCGCCCTCGGGCTGGACGACGACGCGCACCGGGAGCCCGTGCTCGCGGGCGAACTCGAAGTCGCGCTGGTCGTGGGCGGGCACGCCCATGACCGCGCCGGTCCCGTACTCCATGAGGACGTAGGGCGCGACGAAGCACGGCACGCGCTCCCCGCTCGCGGGGTTCACGACCTCGACGCCGAGCGGCACGCCCTCGCGGGTCTCGGCCTGCTCGCGGCTCGTGAGTGGCCGGGAGCGCAGGCGCTCGACGAGCGGGGCGACCGCGGCGGTCGTCCCGCCCGCCTCCGCGAGCCGCTCGACGAGCGGATGCTCGGGCGCGAACACGAAGAAGGTGACCCCCCAGAGGGTGTCGGGGCGCGTCGTGGAGACCTCGACCCGGTCGCCGGTGCCGGCGACCTCGAACACGACCCGCGCGCCCTCGCTGCGCCCGATCCAGTTCCGCTGCATCGTCACGACGCGCTCGGGCCAGTCGACGAGGGTGTCCATGTCGTCGAGGAGGCGCTGCGCGTAGTCGGTGATCCGGAAGAACCACTGCGTGAGGTCCTTGCGCACGACCTCCGCGCCGCAGCGCTCGCACGCGCCGTTCACGACCTGCTCGTTCGCGAGGACCGTCTGGTCCTGCGGGCACCAGTTCGTCGCCGCGGCCTTCCGGTATGCGAGCCCGCGCTCGAAGAGCCGCAGGAAGAGCCACTGCGTCCACCGGTAGTACTCCGGGTCGCAGGTGTGGAGCCGACGCGACCAGTCGAACGACATCCCGAACCGCTTGAACGAGGCCGCCTGCTGCTCGATGTTCGCGTAGGTCCACTCCTTCGGATGGATCCCGCGCTTGATCGCCGCGTTCTCGGCGGGCAGGCCGAAGGCGTCCCAGCCGATCGGGTGGAGGACGTTGTGGCCGCGCATCGCGGCGAAGCGCGCGACGGTGTCGCCGCCGGAGAAGGCCTCCGCGTGGCCCATGTGGAGATCGCCCGACGGGTACGGGAACATGTCGAGCGCGTAGAACCGGGGGCGCGGGTCCTCCGGGTCGTCGGAGGCGCGGTAGCGCCCCTCCTCCTCCCAGATGCGCACCCACTTCGGCTCGATCTCCGCGGGGTCGTACCGGCGCATAGGCCGGGAACGCTACCAGTGGGTCAGCGCCACCGGAGCAGCGCGCCGAGGTCGTCGGCCGAGCCGGCTCCGCTCGGGAGCACCCGCACCGTCGCGCCGGTCCCGACGGCGGCGCGCGCGGCCACCTCGCGGAGCCGGCCCGGCCTCCCGCGGAAGCCGAGGAGCTCCGCCGAGGCCTCCGTCGCCGCGACCTGCGACGGCGACGCCCCGAACCACGCCTGCCGTTCGTCGCCCGGCAGATCCGCGATGAGGAGCGTCTCGACCTGCCCCGCCGAGAGCGCGCCGAGGACCTCCTCCGCACCCTGCACCGCGCGATCGCCCTGGCCGATCTCCTCGGCGAAGCGCGCGAGCAGCGCGCGCGTCTCGGCCTCGACCGCCTCGCGGACGAACGGCGCCGCGCCGCCGGTGAGGCCGCCGCTGCCGTCCGCGTTCGTCCGCTCGCCGCCCGCGACCCGGACGAGCGACGCGAGATCGCCGGGCAGGTCGTCGCGGAGGAACTGGACGGCGCGCACGTCGCCCGCGACGAGGATGAGCCGCGCGCCGACGAGCCGAGCGAGGCGCTCGACCTCGGTCGCGACCTCGCCGGCGTTGTGCTCCCACGTGTTCTCGGCCCAGTGCTGGAGCTTGTGCTCGGCCCACGCGCCGAAGCCGTCCTGCGCGGTGCGCTGCGCGGGCTCCTCCGACGCGGTGAAGGTCTCGAGGAGCTCCGCGCCGCCGCGGCGCACGGCCGTGATGTCGGCTCCCCGACGGTCGGTGAGGACCACGAGGTGCGGCAGGGTCGCCTGCCGGACGGCGAGGACCGGCAGCAGCCAGGGCAGCCACTCGTAGCGCGCGAGCGCGACGTCGGCCTCGTCGGCGTCCGCGTGCTCGACGAAGAGCTCGCCCGCCGACGTGACGACGACGTGGAGGACGTCGCCCCAGCGGTGGGCGTCCTCGACGGGGGCGTCGACGAGCCCCACCAACTCGTCGGGGACGCCGTCGCGCAGGAGATCCTCGCGGAGCCGCCGCCACCGAAGGTGCGAGCGCGGGCCGGCGTTCGCGACGGCCGGCTCCGTGGCGAGCCGCACCGACAGGAACGGCCCCTCGGCGGCGACGAGGCCCTCGAGCGGCACGAGGCGCTGGATCGCGTCCATGGCCCCACTCTGCACCCCGGACGCGGAACCCGTCCCGGCCAGACGACCCTTCCCCGCCGGGACCTACGGCGGGGACCGTCCGAGCCGCGACGGTTCCGCCCCGCGCTCGTCGAATAGGAGCAAAAGATCCTCTATGACGGCCTTCAACAGATC
>JBJTYK010000219.1:0-2510 GCA_046082745.1 Actinomycetota bacterium
CGGAGCCCTCGCCGAGGCGATGGTCGACCAGGCCCTGGCGGCGGTGCGCGTCCACGGCGCCGAGCACGTCTCGCTGCGCTCGATCGCGCAGGCGCTCGAGGTCTCCCCGAGCGCGGCGTACAACCACTTCGCGGACCGGGAGGCGCTCCTCGGTGCGGTCGGCTCCTGCGGCCTCGCAGCGCTCGACGAGCGGATGGCGCGCTCGCTCGCTGCGCACACGGAAGACTCCGCGGAGGGGGCGGTCGCGCGGTTCGCCGGGCTCGGACGCGCGTACCTCACGTTCGCCGTCGAGGAGACCCACCTCTTCCAGCTCACATTCGGGCCCCTCTGTGCGAAGGCTCATGCTGGGGCGGACGACTCAGGACCGAGCCGCAAGCTCGCCGCGGCGCTCGACGAACTGGACCGCCGGGGCCTGCTCAAGCCCGGGATCCGCGAGGGCCTCGACATGGTCATCTGGGCCGCGACGCACGGGTTCGCCAACCTGCTCGTCGAGGGGTACGCCTCGGGGGATGACATCGACGCATTCATGGCCGGCATCGAACGGATCGTCCTCGCCTCGGGGTCACCCTCGTGAGCCCCTTGCGCGGCGCCGTCGAGCCCGCGTGGCGAGGCCGGAGGTCGGCGGCGGAGATGCGGGGACGTCGGCGCGGGGTGCGGTCCACCTGCCGACAGGTGCTCCAGAGTTCCGGTATCCTCGTTCTATGAAGCGGTTGACGCGGGTGACCGCAGCCCTCCTCGTCGCCGCCGTGGCGGCGTCCCTCCTGATCGGTTCCGCCGGCGTCGCGTCGGGCATCGGGTCGCTCGCTCTCAGCGAGATTTCCGTCCCCGCGACGATCCAGCCGGGGGAGACGCTCAACCTCTCCTGGCGGGTCGTCGCTGCCGCCGGTCTCGACACCGTCACGACGAATGACGGCGGAACCGCGCCTGGCACGTGGGCCAAGATCGGCGGCCCCCCGGGATGGGTGTCGTGGTGCCCGTTCCCGATGTTCACGAGCCGGACGTCGGGGACCGCGACCGACGGGCGGTACGCCACCTCGTGCACGCTCCCGGCGAGTCTGCCGAACGGCGAGTACTCGGTGTGGATCACGGCGCTGGACACGACCGGCACCTACGCCGAGAACGGCGGTATCGACACGTTCACCGTCGTCGGTGGTTCGTCGGACGCACAGCCCCCGGTCGTGAGCGAGGTCACCGCCGCGCCGTCGCCGGTGGCCGCGGGCGGTTCCCTCACGCTCAAATGGCGTGCGCAGGATGCGACCGGCGGCGCGAGCATCATCGCGTGGGCGTACGGACCCAACGGTCGTCTCACCGACGACGCCGTGGTGTTCTGGCTCGGGTACGACGTCCCGCCCACGCTCGTGAGCGGCGACGCGCGCGACGGTCGCTACCAGGTGACGCTGCCCGTGAGCGCCACCGCGGCAGCGGGCACCTACATCATCTGGTTCAGCGTCCAGGACGTCCTCGGGAACCGCGAGGCGAGCCTCTATCCGGACGGCTTCGGGACGGTCTACGCCACCTACGAGGTCGCGGCCGGCTCCACGACGGTGCCGGGCGTTCCGACCAGCCTCAGCGTGCAATCGGCTTCGACCGGCGCGGCGCGCGTCGCGTTCACGCAGCCGTCCTCGGGGACGAGCAAGATCCTCGACTACGACGCCCGGTGGTCGACCGACCCCTCGTTCGCGAGCGGCGTCACCTTCGTCGAGGCGGGAACGACGACGACCGCATGGATCGACGTGGCTTCGCTGAAGGCAGGCACGACCTACTACTTCCAGGTGCGCGCGGAGAACCGCAGCGGTCCCGGGAGCTGGTCGAGCGCGTCGAACGCGTTCTTCTTGCCGGCGTCCCTGCCGGGCGCCGCTTCGGGGCTCACCGCGACGCAGATCACCGCGTCCTCGTACCGCATCGGGTTCCTGGCCGCGCCGGACGGGGGCTCCCCGGTCCTCGACTACGACCTGCAGTACTCGACGGTCGCCATGTTCAGTCGATCCGTCACCTTCGTCGAGGCGGGGACGTCTCCCGCGACCTCGATCACGCTGTCGGGCCTGAAGCGCGGCACGACGTACTACGTGCGCGTGCGCGCCACGAACGCGGTCGGCGACGGTCCCTGGTCGACGGTGATCACGATCCGGACCTGACCGCATCGAGGCCGAGGGCGTCGGAGCGGTCCGGCACCAAGGCGGTGGCGTCGCCCGCTCGGCGGTACCCTCCTGCACGTGACGCCGTTCCCGAAGGTCGACGGACTCCGCAGCGCCGAGATCGGCACGCCCGGCGAGATGCGCGCGCGACTGAACGCCCTCATCCTCGCGGGGACGAAGCGCGCGACCGCGGGGCTCCTCGCCGAGTACGTACGCGAGGGTGAACCCGTGGAGCACGTCGGCGAGCTCCTCGCCCTCGTCGACGACGAACTGCGCCGCATCGCGACGCTGCGGGTGACGCGTGTCGAACTCTCGCGCTTCGCCGACGTCCCCGACGCCTTCGCGATCGCGGAGGGCGAGGGTCCCGTGACGGGG
>JBJTYK010000220.1:0-6738 GCA_046082745.1 Actinomycetota bacterium
TCCGCGAGGCCGCGGTCCACACACGGGTCTCGACCGACCGGCGCTAGCCGATCCGGTACGCGCCGACGAGTCGGCGCGTCCACCCCGCCCCCCGACGCAGCGCCTCGGACGTCGCGCGCGCGGCGTCCGCCGCACGCGCGGCATCCTCCTCGGTGGGCCCCCGCTCCGCTTAGGCGGCGAGTTCCGCGGACGCGACGAGTCGGCGGAGCTCCGCGTTGAGGTCGGGTCGCTCGGAAGCGATGCGCGCGGCGAACTCCGCGAACGTCTCCTGCGGCGTCCGCGCCCGCCCGAGGTCGCGCGCGGTCGCCGCGACGACGTCGAACGCCGCGAGCGCCCGCCGACGCGGCGACCGCGCGCGACCGAGCCGACGTCGCCGCGCCGCCGACTTCGCGAGCGGGACCCCGGCCGCGATCGCGGCGAGCAGCCCCGCGACGGTCGACGCGATCGGGGAGCCCCGTTCGGGGGCGGGCCGAGCGGCCCGCACCGGGGGAACGGCGCCCGCGCCGGGCGGATCGGGCGCGACGATGTCGGGGGTGGCGCGGCACAGCTGCGGCGGGAGCTCGCTCCCGTCCTCGGCGAGGCAGGCGTCGGGCCGGTCCGCCCCCGCGCCCGGCTCCGAGGCGAGTGCCTCGACCGGATCGATCGGGTCGAGGTAGCTCCCGCGGTCGCCGACGGGGTTCGGTCGCCCGGGCGTCGGCTCGAACGCGAGCCAGCCGTACCGGGGGAAGAACACCTCGACCCAGCTGTGGGCGTCGAGGTTCGTCACCGTGTAGGTGTCGCCGTCGCGCTGGCCCTGCCGGAAGCCGACGGCGACCCGCGCGGGGTAGCCGAGCTCCCGGACGAGCGCAGCCATCGCGGTCGAGAACTGCTGGCAGAAGCCCGTCCGCGTCCGCGTGAGGAAGCGCACGAGGGCGTTCGGTCCGGTGCCGCCTCCCGCGTCGATCGAGTAGCGGAACGAGCCGTCGAGCAGGTGCTCCTGGATCGCGAGGATCTTCCGGTACGGCGTCTCCTCGCCCGACGTCCACCCGCGGGCGATCCGCGCGAGGATCGGCGGTCGATCGACGGGCAGTTCCGTGTACGGGCCGTAGGCCCACGGGGGGTCGAACCGGATGTCCTCGAGGTCGCTCGCCCGCGGCGAGACGCGGAGCGAGGTGACCGAGTACGTGTCGCCGGGTCGGAGCGTCCGGTCGAGGAGCGCGGTCCCCGACGCCGCGTCGTAGCGCAGGAGCCCCTCGCCGAAGCGGACCTCGCGCGCGGGGTAGGCCATCGGCAGCCACCCTTCGCTCGCGACCGGCGCGAGGAGTTCGACGTCCTGGCGGACGAACGGCGCGACGAGGCCCTCGGCGAACGGGAGCGACGCCGGCGAGGTGAGGCCCGGCGGCTCGGAGAGCGCGGCGGGCGACGCGCTCCACGTCGCGCCGTCGAAGCGGTCAAGCGCGAAGAGCCGCCAGTACGCCGCCTGACCGCCCGGCGTCCTGATCCGCAGCAGTTCCGCGCGGTCCTCCCGCAGGAGCTGTGCGCGGATCGACACGAACGGCTCGAGCCGCGTGACCGGCGGGGCGCCGCCGGCGAGGTCGAGGAGGGGCTCGCTCCCGGGTCCGGGGACGACCCCGGGGAGGAGGATCGCGATCGCGGCGACCGCGAGCGCGGGGATCCGGGCACCGCGCGTCGCGACCCGCACCGCGCCGAGCGAGGACAGGGGCGGCACCGGGCGTCCGTACGCGACGAGGCGATCGACGCCGCGCCCGAGGAGGACGCCGAGGACGCCCGCGACGAGTCCGGCGGTGATCCACCGCGACGGCGCGTTCCCGAGCGAGAGGTCGGCGGAGCCCGCGAGCAGCAGCGGCGGGAGGGCGGCGAGGAGCGGGCGGCGTGCGCGGACGAGGAGGGCGTGGGCGGCCACCGCCGCCGCGCCGGTCGCGGCGAGCGCGGCCGCGAGGAACGGTCGGGACGCCGCGACCGGCGCGATCTCCGAGCGCGAACGTTCGAGCGCCGCGAGGATCGCGCCGCCGAGCGCGTCGAGCGAGGCGCCGGTCGGCAGTCCCTCGCGGAGCGTCCCGGGCGCGACGAGGCCGGCGACGAGCCAGGCGAGGAGCAGCAGGGTCGCGGGGACCGCGAGGCCGCCGCGCAGGCGCCACACCGCGGCGGCCGCGAAGAGCGCCGCGATCCCGACGACGAGGATCCGCGGCGTCGCGGCGCCCGCGCGGAACAGCCGCCCGAGCGCCGCCCCCGCGGAGGCGACGAGGACGACGAGGCCGGTCAGCTCGAGGAGCCGGCCCGCTGCGCGGTTCCCTGATCGATCCATCGGTCCCTGAGCGACGCGCCGGGCGGCACGAGGAGGACGCGCCAGCCGGCGCGCGAGAGCGTCCGCATCGCGGCATCCGCGCGCGGGTCGGGTCGGTCGTCGGGTGGTACGAGCGCGGCGAGCTTCGGCCCGAACAGGCTCCCCGCCCGCGCGAGCGCGGCGAGGTCCGCGGCGTCGGGGAGTCCGGCGACGAACGCGAGGACGGTGTCGGCGGTCGCGACTCCGCGCAGCCGGGCGAGCCCGGAGGTGAGCGGCGCGCCGTCGGCGGCGACGCCGGCGAGGGCGTCGAGGATCGCATCGTCGGAGGCGGGTGCGGGCGGGAGGATGCCGGTCGCGAAGCGCGTCGCGAAGCCGGCGCGCGGGAAGAACGATCCGAGCGAGGCGGCGACGCCGACGAGGTGCTCGAAGCGCGGGTCGCCCTCTCGGCCCGACACCTGCGCGCGGGCATCGAGGTAGAGCACGGCACGTGCGCGCGACGACGACTCGTCCTGGCGGATCATGAGTTCGCCTCGCCGGGCGACGCTCGGCCAGTGGATCCGCCGCAGGTCGTCGCCCTCGCGGTACTCGCGCATGAGGGAGAAGTCGCCCGCGCCGCGGAACAGCCGTCGCGAGAGCGCGAGGCCGCTCGCCGCGCCGAACGGGGACGCCGGGGCCCCGAGGAGATCCTCGAGCGGCGGCGTCACGACGAGCTCGTCGCGATCGGGGAACTCGAGGCGGACCGGCGCGATGCCGAAGGGGTCGGCGACCTCGATGCGGAGCGGTCCGAGCGCGTAGCGCCCGCGGGCGGTCGGCGTGACGACGTAGCCGACCTCGCGCTCGTCGCCGGGTCCGAGGCCGGAGACGACGAGGCGCGTCGCGCCGCCGAGGGCCTCGGGCGCCGCGTCCTCGACGAGGAGGAGCGGCGCGACGCGCTGCCCGCGGTTCGCGAGCCGGACCCGGACCTCGACCCGCTGCCCCGCGGCCGCCCGCGGTTCCGCGAGCCGCCGGGACGCGACGACCCGCGGCGCGACGCGCCGGGCGAGGAGCGCCGCCGTCGGCGGCAGGAGCAGGAGCGCGACCGCGACCGCGTGGACCGTGGGGGAGCCGAGGAGCCGGGCGAGCGTCCAGAAGCCGAGGCCCGCGAGCAGGATGACGACGGTGCGCCGTCCCGGCATCAGGCCGGGCCGTCGACCGGGACGGGCACGTCGCGCAGGACGTCGGCGAGGACGTCGGCCGGCGTGCGGCTCCGCATGACGGCGTCGGCGGAGACGATCACGCGGTGCGCGAGGACCGGCGCGACGAGCGCCTTCACGTCGTCGGGCGAGACGAAGTCGCGCGCGTTCGTCGCGGCGAACGCGCGGGCGGCGCGGTAGAGCATGAGCCCGGCGCGCAGGCTCGCGCCGAGGTAGACGTCGCGGTGGGCGCAGGTGGCATCGGTGAGGTCGACGACGTAGCGGGCGACCGACGGCGCGACGTGGACCCGCCGCGCGCGCTCGATGAGGTCACGCACCTCGGCGGCGTCGGTCACGGGGGCGAGGTCGTCGAGCGCGGAGCGGACGCCGTGCGTCGCGAGGATCCCGACCGCCGCCTCGGCGGAGGGGTACCCGAGCGACAGCCGCATCATGAACCGGTCGAGCTGCGCCTCCGGCAGCGGGTACGTCCCCTCGTGCTCGACGGGGTTCTGCGTGGCGATGACCATGAACGGGGAGCCGAGGTGGTACGTCTCGCTGTCGACGGTGACCTGGCCCTCCTCCATGCTCTCGAGCAGCGCCGACTGCGTCTTCGGGCTCGCGCGGTTGATCTCGTCGCCGAGGACGATGTTCGCGAAGATCGCGCCCGGCCGGAACTCGAAGTCGCCGCGCTCCTGGTTGAAGACGTTCACCCCGGTGACGTCCGAGGGCAGGAGGTCGGGCGTGAACTGGATCCGGCGGAACGAGCAGTCGATGGACCGCGCGAGCGCCTTCGCGAGCATGGTCTTCCCGACCCCGGGCACGTCCTCGATGAGGAGGTGCCCCTGCGCGACGAGGGCGACGATCGCGAGGCGGATCTCCCGGTCCTTGCCCTGGACGGCCCGCTCGACGTTGCGCTCGATCACGCCGACGCGCTCGGCGAACGCCTCCCACTCGCGCGTGGCGGCCCCTCGCTCCATGGATCCTCCCGGGCGCCCGGCGGCCCCTTCCGCGCGGACCACTCAATGCTACCGGGCGGTCGCCGCCGGGCGCCCGGGAGGCGAGGGCGCGAGGGGCCGCCCCTATACTCGGGGCGACCGATGGCACGCGCACTCGTCCTGAACGCGACGCACGAGCCGCTCGCGGTGGTCTCCTCCCGGCGGGCCGTCGTCCTCGTGCTGCGCGACAAGGCCGAGGTCCTCGTCACGAACGGTCAGGTCTTCCACTCCGAGCGCGTCACGATGTCGGCGCCGTCCGTCGTGCGGCTCCGCAGCTTCGTCCGGGTCCCGTTCCGGGCGGTCGCCCCGCTCACCCGACGGGCGGTCTTCGCCCGGGACGGCTGGGTCTGCCAGTACTGCGGCGCACCGGCGGAGAACCTCGACCACGTGATCCCCCGATCGAAGGGCGGGCTCCACGTCTGGGAGAACGTCGTCGCCGCGTGCCGCCGCTGCAACGCGAAGAAGGAGAACCGTCGCCTCGAGGACCTCGGGCTCCGGCTCGCCCGTCGCCCCTTCGCGCCCTCGGACGGGTTCCGCCTCTCGCTCGGGCGTCTCGAGCCCGAGTGGGAGCCCTTCCTGGCGTCCTAGGCCTCGCCTCCCGGGCCCGGCCTCCCGGCCCCTCCGCGCCCGTCCGACCCCGCGATCCCTCCTCCTCACGCACGCCCCTTCCCGCCCCGACCCCTTGACGGGTGGAGGTCTGGTGGAGAGAATGTGGGCGCAAGTGGAGGAGCAGGGGAGGACCCGTGGCCGATCTCCTCGGCACGCACAGCTATCTGCTCGACCCGAAGGGGCGCGTCAGCCTGCCCACGAGGTTCCGTGCCGCGTTCAGCGACGGCGCGGTCCTCACGCTGGGCCAGGACGGTTGCCTCTTCTGCTTCCCCAGGGCCGAGTGGGAGAGCCGAAGCAGCGAGGTCCGGGTCCTCCCCATCTCCGATTCGCAGGGCCGGGCCTACGCCCGGATGTTCTTCGGGAAGGCCGAGCCCGTGGAGCTCGACGCCCAGGGCCGGATGCTCATCCCGCAGCGGCTGCGCGGGGAGGCCGGCATCCGCAAGGAGGTCGTCGTCGTCGGCGTCCTCGACCGGATGGAGATCTGGGACCGCGACACCCACGAGCGCTACGAGGCCGTCCATGCCGGCGCCTACCAGGCGGGCACGCTCGAGCCGGGGACCCGCCGATGAACGGGCCGCTCGCGCGCGAGGTCGGCCAGAGCCTCACCCTCCTCCTCTTCACCGCGTCGACGACGCTCCTCTACCTCGGGCTCGGCTGGCTGGCGGTCCGGCTCCTCGCATGAACGGGGATCACGAGCCCGTGATGGTCCGCGAGGTCCTCTCCTTCCTCGGCGATCGCCGCAGCGTCCTCGACTGCACGCTCGGCGCCGGCGGTCACGCGGAGGCGCTCCTCGAGGCCGGCGTCGGAACGGTCGTCGGCATCGATCGCGACCCGGAGGCGATCGCGATCGCGTCGCGCCGCCTCGAGAGGTTCGGCCCGCGCTTCACGGCGCGCCGCTCGCGCTTCTCGGAGCTCCCGAGCGACCCCCGCGTCGACGGCGTCCTCCTCGACCTCGGCGTGTCCTCGATGCAGATCGACCGGGCCGAGCGCGGTTTCAGCTACCGCGGCGCCGGTCCGCTCGACATGCGGATGGGTCCCGACGCCACCTCCGCGATCGACCTCGTGAACGGCCTCCCGGAGCGCGAGCTCGCCGACGTCATCTTCGCCTTCGGCGAGGAGCGCCGGTCGCGGCGCATCGCGTCGGCGATCGTCCGCGCGCGTTCCCGCGCACGCATCCTGACGACCGAGGAACTCGCGGCGATCGTCGCCGGCGCGGTCGGGTCCCGCCCCGGGGGACCGCACCCCGCCCGTCGCACCTTCCAGGCGTTGCGCATCCGCGCGAACGAGGAGCTCCGCGAACTCGAGGCCGCCCTGCCGCGGGCGACGGACGCCCTCGTCCCCGGTGGCCGCGTCGTCGTCATCGCGTACCACTCGCTCGAGGACCGCATCGCGAAGCACTACCTCGCGGGGGAGACCCGCCTGCGCGTCCTCACCCGCAAGCCCCTCGTCCCGAGCGCGGACGAGACGCAGCGCAACCCCCGGGCGCGGAGCGCGAAGCTCCGCGCCGCGGAACGCCTCGAGGAGGCCGCGTGAGCGCCCCCGCGAAGCGGATCGCAACACCCGCACGGCGCGGCACCACCGCGCGGCGGCGGGCGCGCCGGAGCGGTCCTCCTCCCGCTCCGGCGCGCCGGCCGCCGACTGCGGCCCGCCGCCGGCGCGGCCGACGGCCGGTCCTCCT
>JBJTYK010000221.1:0-5641 GCA_046082745.1 Actinomycetota bacterium
GCCGCGTCCACCGCGGCCGCGGCGACCGTCGCGCGACCCTCGAGTTCCTCCCGGCGCTCGAGCACGACGAGGAGCTCGTCCTCGGTCCGCGTCTTCCGCTGGGCAATGCCGTCGATCTCGCGCTGGAGCGACTCGAGCTCCTTCGGGTTCGCGATGGAACCGTCGTAGAGACGCGTGCGCTCGGCCGCGGCCTTGCGCTCCATCGTGTCGACCTCGTGCTCGAGGCGCTGCTGGTCGCGGCCGACCTCGTCGAGCCCGAGCCGGATCTCCCCGAGGACGGACTCCGCCTCCTCCATGGCCTCGCGCGCCGCCCGGAGCTCGCCGCCGGCCTCGAGCTGCGCCCGGCGGTGGTCGATACGGTCGATCGCGGTGTCGAGGCGCTGGGTCTCGAGGAGCGGGTCCACGGGCGAAGGGTACCGGAGGCGCGGGAGGCCCCGCGGGTCGCCCGATAGACTCCGCGCCGGGCGCATAGCTCAGCGGTAGAGCGTCTCCCTTACAAGGAGAAAGTCGGGGGTTCGACTCCCTCTGCGCCCACCCGACCTATCGGGCAGCGACCGGCGTGCGGTCCCCCGAGGCGAGCCACGCGTACGTCTCGTCCTCCTGGGCGAAGTGCAGCCGCAGCACCGCGTGGAGCCCGTAGAGCACCCGTCGCAGATCCACGAGGTCCATCGGCGAGGGTCCCTCGGCGGGCAGGTCGTCGAGCAGGTGCGCGTAGACCCGGCACAGGTGCTCGATCTCCATGTGCGCGCGCTCGAGCGAACCGAGCGGGTCCTCGCCGCCGAACGCCCCCGACACGAACGGGTAGACCGCGGCCTCCTCCTCGGTCTCGTGCTGCGGCAGCCGCTCGAGGAGGAACCAGCGGATCTGCTCGAGCTGCTCGCGGGTCTCGGCCGGCGAGGCGACGTCGAGCCGGTCGGCGACGAGGCGCATGCGCTGGAGCCACGGCGCGAACTCGCGGTGCTCGGCGCGGAAGCGTTCCGCGACCTCGAGCCCGGGGCCGGCGACGGCCGCCCGGGCGCGCGCGGGCCGCAGCGCCCGGAGCGCGTTCAGGATCACGATGACGTCGATCGCCTCCTGGACGAGCGCTCCCCCGACCGGCACGAGGAGCCCCGTCGCCCCGAACCCCATCGCGACGAACGACATCCCCATCCCGGCGAGGACGCTCTGGAGCGCGATCGAACGGGAACGGCGCGCGATGCCGATCGCCTCGGTCACGCGGTCGAGCTGGTCCACGACGAGGACGACGTCGGCGGCCTCCGACGACGCGGTCGCGCCGCGCGCGCCCATCGCGATGCCGACGTCGGCCGCGGCGAGCGCCGGCGCGTCGTTCACGCCGTCGCCGACCATGATCGTCATGCCCGCCTCGCGCTCGGCGGTCACGGCGTCGACCTTGTCCGCGGGGTCGCGCTCGGAGAGGATACGGTCCACCCCGAGCGAGATGCCGACGGATTCCGCGACGTCGGGGTGGTCCCCGGTCACCATGACCACGCGCTCGATGCCCGCCCGGCGCATCCCGCGGATCACGCGGGGGCTGTCGGGGCGGATCGGGTCGTCGAGGATGAGCGCTGCGGCCACCGCGCCGTCGATCGCGACGAACACGCAGGACGACCCCTCGAGCGCGCTGCGACGTCGGACCTCGCGGGCGCGCGGCGGGAGCGTGGCACGTTGCGCGACCCACGCGGACTTGCCGAGGGCAACCTCGCGGCCCGCGACGGTGCCGCGGATGCCGGCGCCGTGCTCCTCGTGCGGGTCGACGGGGAACTCGATCGCGAGGCCGCGGATCCGCGCCGCGCGCACGATCGCCGCCGCGAGGACGTGCGCGGAGACCTGGTCGAGCGATGCCGCGAGCCGCAGGACCTCGTCGGGGTCGTGGCCGTCGAGGACCTCGATGTCGGCGAGCTCGGGCTGGCCCGCGGTGAGCGTCCCCGTCTTGTCGAGCAGGAGGACCTTCGCGCGCGCGAGGCGCTCGAGCGTCGCGCCGCCCTTCACGATGATGCCGCGCTTCGCGGCGTGGGAGATGCCCGCGACGATCGCGATCGGCGCGGCGAGGATGAGCGGGCACGGCGTCGCGACGACGAGCACCGCGAGCGCGCGCACCGGGTCGCCGGTCACGAGCCACGCGCCGCCCGCCACCGCGAGCGTCACGGGGATGAACAGGAGCGCGTAGCGGTCGGCGAGGCGCACGAACGGCGCCTTCTGCCGCTCCGCCTCCGCGACGAGCCGGACGATGCCGGCGTAGGTGCTCTCCTCCGAGGTCGCGACCGCGCGCAGGTCGAACGCGGGCCCCGCGTTCACGGCGCCGCTTCGGACCGCGTCGCCCTGTTCGCGCTCCACGGGACGCGACTCGCCGGTGAGTGCGGCCTCGTCGAGCACGCAGCGCGCGGACGTGAGCACGCCGTCGACGGGGACGACCTCGCCGGGGCGCACGAGGAGCCGATCGCCGGGGACGACCCGTTCGACGGGGACCTCCTCGAGGGTGCCGTCGAGGTAGCGGCTCGCGGTGCGCGGCGCTCGCTCGAGGAGCGCCGAGAGCTCGCGGTGCGCCCGCCCGTCGGCGTAGTCCTCGAGCGAGCGCCCCGACGAGAGCATGAGCGCGATGACCGCGCCGGCGAGGTACTCGCCGAACGCGAGCGCGCCCGCCATCGCGAGGACCGCGATGAGGTCCACGCCCGCCTCGCGGCGCAGGATCCCGCCGACGACGTCGCGGGTGATCGGCACGAGGCCGACCGCGGTCGTCGCCGCCCAGGCGATGCCCGCGGCCTCACGGTTCCCCGTGGCGGCGAGCACGCCGCCCGCGACGATCCCGACGACCGACGAGAGCAGGAAGAGGTTGCTCGCGGTGATGCGCGGCCGATCGTTCGATGCGTCGGACATGGGCTCCGTCGTGCGGGAGGGGATGCGCGGAACGCTACCACGGGCCCTGCGGAGTAGGGTTCGGCCGTGGCCGCGCCGACCGTCGCCCGCATCAACGTGACGCCGCTGAAGTCCGCGGCGCTCGTCCACCCCGCGTCGGTCCGGGTCGAGCGCTGGGGCGTCGTCGGCAACCGCGTCCTCTACCTCGTCACCCCCGAGGGTCGCCTGTGGAACGGCTCGAAGCACGGGCCGATCTGCCGCGTCCGCGCGGACTTCGACGGCGAGCGCCTCGCGCTCACGCTCCCCGACGGCGCGGTCGTCGCGGGAACGCTCGAGCCGGGCGACGCGGTCGCGACCGACTTCTACGGACGCGCGGTGCGGGGGCGCTTCGTGCGCGGGCCGTGGGCGGCCGCGCTCGCACCGTTCGCGGGCGGTCCGGTGGAACTCGCGCTCCCCGATGACCCGGGGGCGGCGAACGATGTCGAGCCGATCACTCTCGTTTCGCTCGCGTCGGTGGCCGACCTCGGGTGGCGCGGCGGCTCCGACGCGCTCGACCCGACGCGCTTCCGCATGACCTTCGAGCTCGACGGCTGCTCGCCCTACGAGGAGGACACCTGGGACGGCCGCGAGGTCCGCGTCGGCGGCGTGCGCCTCGCGGTCCACGGGCAGGTGCCGCGCTGCGTCGTGACGACGCTCGACCCGGCGACCGGCGTCCGCGACTTCCCGACGCTCTCGGTCATCAAGCGCGAACGGAGGATCGCCGACGGCGCGAAGCTCCCGTTCGGGATGTACGCGCGGGTCCTCGAACCCGGCGAGGTCCGCGTCGGCGACCCCGTCGAGGTCGCGTGAGCGGTCGCGTCGTCCTCGTCACCGGCGGCGCCGGCGGCATCGGACGCGCCGTCCGCGCCGCGTTCGAGGCGCAGGGCGACCGCGTCATCGCCGCGGACCTGCGCGGCGCGGACGTCGCGGACATCGAGGGCGACGTCACCTCCTCGGCCGACTGCGACCGGATGGTCGCCGAGGCCGTCGCCGCGGGCGGACGGCTCGACGTCCTCGTCTGCGCGGCGGGGATCTGGACCGAGGGACCGACCGTCGGGGTCTCCGACGACGACTGGCGCCGCACGCTCGACGTGAACCTCACCGGGACCTTCCTCGCGTGCCGCGCGGCGATCCCCCACCTCGTCGCGACGCGCGGGTGCATCGTGAACGTCGCGAGCGACTACGGGCTCGTCGGCGGACCGGCGACCGCGGCCTACGTCGCGTCGAAGTTCGGCGTGAACGGCCTCACCCGTTCGCTCGCGCTCGAGCTCGCGCCGCAGGGCGTCCGCGTGAACGCGGTCTGTCCGAACGACGTCGACACCCCGATGCTCCGCGGCCAGGCCGAGCGCTCCCCCGACGCCGACGCCTACCTGCAGCGGCTCCTCGCGCTCCAGCCGCAGGGGCCCGGGCGGGCGCGCTTCATCCGCCCCGAGGAGGTCGCCGCGGCGATCGCGTTCCTCGCCTCCCCCGCGGCCGAACCCATCACCGGCGCCTGCCTGCCGATCGACTGGGGCGCGACCGCCGGGTACTGACCCGCCGGCCTCCCCCGCGTTTCCCCGCGACGCCCCGCCGTGGCAGGATGCCCGCGGCGCCGCGTCCCGCGGCGGGCGGAGGGGACCATGGCCGAGAGCTTCCAGACCGCGTTCCACGCAGCGACGAGCAGGCGCGGCGGCACGCACGTCGACGAGGGCGGCTTCTTCTGGTGCGCCGGGTTCGGCGACCCCGCGGGCGAGTACGCCGCGGTCCGCGACGACGTCGCCGTGTGGGACGTCTCCCCGCTGAACAAGTGGGACTTCCGCGGGGAGGACGCGAAGCGCGCCGCGCAGTACCTCTTCAGCAACGACTTCCTCGGGACCGTCCCCGGCCAGGCGAAGTACGGCGCGTTCCTCGACGAGGAGGGCCTCGTCGTGGACGACGGCACGATCTACAACACCGGTCGCGACGACCAGTGCTGGGTGATGACGAACGGTCGCGACCGCGAGGAGTACTTCGCGTCGCTCCTCGACCGCTTCGACGTGACGTGGGAGTGGAAGACCCGCGAGATGCCGAACCTCGGCATCGTCGGGCCGCGTTCGCGCGAGCTCGTCCAGGGCCTCACCGACGCCGACGTGTCGGCGCTGAAGTACTTCCGCTTCTACCCCGACCCGGTGCGCGTCGGCGGGGTCGAGGTCATCCTCTCGCGCACGGGCTTCGGCGGGGAACTCGGCTTCGAGCTCTTCCTCACCGATCCGAGCGACGCCGACGCGATCTACGAGGCGGTCGTGGACGCCGGCGCGCGCCCCTTCGGCGTCATCGTCATCGAACCGCTGCGCGTCGAGGCTGGCCTGATCGTGACCGGCTACGACTACGCGGAACACGAGCGCACCCCGTTCGACCTCGGACTCGACCGGATGCTCGCGCTCGGAAAGGACGTCGAGTTCGCCGGACGCGACCGCCTCGCCTCGCTCGCCGCCGCGCCGCCGAACCGGTTCGTGACCCTCCGCATCGACGGCGACACGCTGCCGCCCTACGGCGCGGAGGTCCGCGCGGGCGGGGAGGTCGTCGGCATCCTCACGAGTCCCGCGGAGAGCCCCCGGCTCGGTCGGATCGGGATGGCGGTCGTGCGGACGCCGCACGCCGCGCCCGGGACGAAGCTCGAGGTCGCGCTCGAGTCCGGCTCGACCACCGCGACCGCCGATCTCCTGCCGCTCTACGACCACGAGAAGCGTCGGCCGCGCGCCTGAGGCGCGGCGCGGCGCGGCTCCGCCGC
>JBJTYK010000222.1:0-9786 GCA_046082745.1 Actinomycetota bacterium
GATGCGGCGCCACCCGATCGCGCGCGCGGTGCGCGTCGACAAGCTCCAGGTGGTGGCGCTCGAGGCCGCGCTCGTCGCGCACGCGACCGGCGACCGCGAGGCGCTGCCCGTGTGGCGGATGCTCCGCGAACCCGTCGCGACGGTGCGCCGACGCGCGCGGCGGCTCGCCGAACTCCTCCCCGGTGCGGCGGTCGTCGCGTCGCAGGCGAGCGTCGGCGGCGGCTCGCTGCCCGGGTCCGCGATCGCCTCCGCCGCGGTCGAGGTCCGGTCCGCGTCGCCGGACGGACTCGCGACGCGCCTGCGCGTGGGTCGCCCGTCGGTCGTCGCGCGCACCGACGACGGCCGCATCCTCCTCGACCTCCGCACGGTGGCCGACGACGAGGTCGACGACCTCGCCCGCGCCGTCCGCCGCGCGCTCGCGGGCAGCGGCGATGGCTGACGACGCCGGACGGGCGGCGCGGGCGCGCCGCGGACTCGCCTTCGCGGGCCTCGGGGTCTTCCTGTTCTCGGCGACGCTCCCGTTCACGAAGCTCGCGCTCCGCGGGTTCACGCCGGCGATGATCGGGCTCGGTCGCGCGGCGATCGCCGGGGTCGTCGCGGCGGCGGTCCTGCGGATCGCCGGGCGCCGCAGGCCGCCTGAGGGGACCGTCCCCGCGCTCCTGCGCACCGCGGTCGGCATCGTCGTCGGCTTCCCGCTCCTCATGACGACCGCGCTCCAGTTCACGACCGCCGGGCACGCGGCGGTCGTGATCGCGGCGCTCCCGATCGCGACGGCGGTCCTCGGGGTCGTCCGCGGCGACGAACGGCCGTCGGTCTGGTTCTGGATCGCCGCCGCCACCGGCGGGCTCGCGGTCGCGCTCGTCGCGATCACGCGCGGCGGCGCCGACGGCGCGGATCCCCTCGCGGACCTCCTCCTCCTGGGCGCCGTCGGCGCCGCCGCGTTCGGCTACACCGAGGGCGCGCTCCTCACCCGGCGGATGCCGGGCTGGCAGGTCGTGTCGTGGGCGCTCGTCCTCAGCCTGCCGCTCACGCTCGCCGTCACCGCCTTCGAGCTCCCCCGGAGCCTGCGGACGCTCGGCCCCGACGGCGCGGCGACGCTCGGACTCCTCTACGTCGCGCTCGTCTCGATGTACGCGGGGTTCTTCGCCTGGTACCGCGGGCTCGCGGACGCGGGCATCGCGCGCGCGTCGCAGGTCCAGGTCCTCCAGCCGATCCTCACGCTCGGGTGGTCGCTCCTGCTCCTGCCGGAGCCGATCGCCGCATCGACGGTCGCGGCCGCGCTCCTCGTCGTCGCCGCCGCGATCTGGGCGCAGCGCACGCGGGTCACGACGATCGCGCCGCCGGAGGGCTGATGCGGGTCCTCGCGACCGCGGGCCACGTCGACCACGGGAAGTCCTCGCTCGTCCGGGCGCTCACGGGCATGGAGCCCGACCGGCTCGAGGAGGAACGGCGTCGGGGCCTCACGATCGACCTCGGGTTCGCGTGGTGCGAGCTGCCCTCGGGGACCGAGGTCGGTATCGTCGACGTCCCCGGCCACGAACGCTTCGTCCGCACGATGCTCGCCGGCGTCGGGCCGGTCCGGTGCATCCTCTTCGTCGTCGCCGCGGATGAGGGGTGGTCGGCGCAGTCGGAGGAGCACCTCGCGATCGTCGACGTCCTCGGCGTCGACGGCGCCGTCGTCGCGCTCACGAAGGCCGACCTCGTCGACGCCGAACGGCTCGCGCGTGCCGAGGCGGACGTCCGCGCGCGCCTCGCCGGGACCGCGCTCGCCGACGCGCCGATCGTCGCGTGCTCCTCGTCGACCGGCGCGGGGATCGACGCGCTCAGCGACGCGCTCGACGCGATGCTCGCGGCCGCGCCGCCCGCGGCCGACGAGGGACGCGCGCGGCTCTCGGTCGACCGCGTCTTCACGATGCGGGGCGCGGGCACCGTCGTGACGGGGACCCTCGACGGCGGGACGCTCGCCGTGGGCGACGACGTCGAGATCGCGCCGGGCGGCGGACGGGCGCGCATCCGCGGGCTCCAGAGCCACCGCCGCGACGTCGACGTCGCGCGGCCGGGGACGCGGGTCGCCGTGAACCTCGCCGCGACCGGGCGCGACGACCTCGCGCGCGGCGACGCCCTCGTCGCGCCCGGGACGCGACGTGCGACCGACGTCGTCGAGGTCCTCCTGCGACCGGTGCGCGGCGCGTCGCCACCCTCGGGGCGTGGCGCGTTCACCTTCCACCTCGGCTCGGCCGAGCGGACCGCAGGCCTGCGTGTGCTCGCCGCGACGGACGACGGCGCGTTCGCGCGGATCCGCCTCGCGGCGCCGGTCGTCGCGAGCGAGGGCGACCGGTTCGTCCTGCGCGAGGCGGGCCGTCGCGCGACCGTCGGCGGGGGCGAGGTGCTCGACGCCGACCCTCCGTCCCGTGTGTGCGACGTGGCCGCGCTCTTCGCGCGTCGCCGCGGGATCCGCGGCGCCGCGCTCGCCGCCCTCGTGGTCGCCGAACGCGGGGCGATCGCCGCGGACGCCCTCGCCCTGCGGACCGGCGCGCGTCCCGACGCGCTCGCCGATGCGGTCGCGGTCGGCGGCTGGTGGGTGTCGGCCGCGACGCGCGAAGCCGCGCGGGCGGCCGTCACCGCGCTCCTCGCACGCCACCACCGCGAACGGCCGCTCGAGCCGGGCGCTCCGATCGCGCTCGCGCGCGACGGACTCGCCTCGACGCTGCGACGCGCGCGCGTCGCGCCGGATCCCGCCCTCGTCGAGGCCCTCGTCGCGATGCTCGCGGACGACGGGACCGTCGCGCGCGACGGCGCGTTCCTCCGGCTGCCCGAGCACCGGGCCGCGGGCTCGGACGACCCGGAACTCCGTCGGCTCGTCGCCCGCGTCGACGGCCCGACGCCGCCCTCGATCCCCGAGCTCGTCGCCGACGGCGTCCCGCGCGCGGCGATCGACGCGGCCGTGCGCGCGGGGCTCCTCGTCCGCATCACGCCGACGCTCGTCGTCACGACCGCCTTCGTCGACCGGGCGGTCGCCGCGGTGCGCGCCGGCGGCGCGGCGGGCATCACGGTGAGCGGTCTCCGCGAGGCGCTCGGGACGACCCGGAAGTACGCGGTGCCGCTCGCGGAGCACCTCGACGCGACGCGCGTGACGCGACGCGAGGGAGACCTCCGGTTCGCGAGGGACGCGGGCGCCTAGCGAGCGAGGATCGCCGTCACGGCGACCTCGACCGCGGCGCCGAGCGGCAGCTCCGACACGCCGACCGCGGCGCGCGCATGGCGGCCGTCGTCGCCGAGCAGCTCGACGAGCAGTTCGCTCGCGCCGTTCGCGACGCGCGGCTGCTCCGTGAACCCCGGCGCGGAGGCGACGAAGACCGTCACCTGGGCGATGCCGGCGACGCGGTCGAGGTCGCCGAGCGCGGCGCGGAGGGCGGCGATCGACTGGAGCGCCGCGCGCCGACAGCCGAGCGCGGCCGCCTCGACCGTGACGTCCGCGCCGACGCGACCCGCGACGGTCGGCCGACCGTCGGCGGACGGCACCTGGCCCGCGACGAACGCGAGATCGCCCGCGACCCGGACCGGGACGTAGGCCGCGAGCGGCGCGGGCGCGGGCGGGAGCTCGATGCCGAGCCGCGCGAGCGCGTCCTCGATCCTGCTCATGCTTCCTCCTCCTCCGGTTCCGACGTGGGCGGCGCGGCCTCGGCCTCGACGCGCAGGACGAGCCCGTCGAGCCCGCGCACGCGGACCCGCGTCCCCGCGGGGATCGTGCCCGATGCCGCGCGACCGCGCCAGAGGGTGCCCTTCACGTGGACGGAACCCTCGGGCCGGAGCTCCGACCGCGTCTCGCCGACGAGGCCGATGAGCCCCTCCTGCGTCGACGTGATGCGTTCGCGCGACTGCAGCGCGACCGTGAGGACGAAGCCGTAGTAGAGGACCGACGCGACCGTCGCGCCGCCGACGAGCCACGGCGAGATCGCGATCGCCGGCGCGACGCCGCGGAACGCGAGGAGCGACCCGGCGAGGAATGCGATCGCGCCGAGCGCCGAGAGCCAGTCGAGTCGCCGACGCACGACGTCGAGCACGGAGGCGAGGATGCCCGCGCCGAGCAGGCCGAGACCCGCGGGCGACGCCGGGACCACGGTGAGCCCGTACGCGCCGAGCGCCGCGAGCGCGAGGCCGCTGAAGCCCGCGAAACCGAACCCGGGCTGCGTGAGTTCGAACGCGAGCGCGGCGGCACCGAGGACGAGGAGGAGGTAGATCGACGAGGGCGTCGCGGCCGCGTGGAGGACGCGGTCCGCCGGCCCGAGCGAGGTGAACGCGACCCGCACCGGTCGCTCGCCCTCCGCGGTGGCGACGCGCGTGCGCAGGACGACGTCGCCCGCCGCGGTCGCGACCGTCTCGCCGTCGATCGCCGCGAGGAGATCCGTCACCGACGGCGCCGCGACCTCGACGACGCCGGCGTCGATCGCGGCCTGCGCCGGGATCGCCTCGCCGAGGATCGGCGGGACCGCGCGGCCGCGCTCGGCCGTCCACGCGAGCACGAGGTCCTCGACGCGCGCGGCCGCGCGGTCCGGATGCGCGACGTCGAGCGGGAGCAGCGGGCCGACGCCCGCGCCGGGCGCGACCCCGGCGATCGAGGCCGCGTGCGCGAGGAGGAGCCCCGCGCCCGCGCCCGTCGCGGGCGTCGGCCCGATCCAGACGACGACCGGCACGCGCGCCGCGTGGACGCGCGTCGCGAGCGCCACGGGGTCGACGTCGAGGGTCCCCGGCGAATCGAGCTCGAGGACGACGGTCGCACCGCTCCGCTCGGCCGACGCGAGCCCGTCGAGGACGTAGCGCTCGACGACGCGGTCGATCGGACCCTCGACCCGGAGCACCGTCACGCGGGGGATGTCCGCGTCCTGCGCGGAGACCGCCGCGCCGCAGAGGAGGAGCGCGACGCCGCACGAGAGGGCGAGGAGGGCGCGACGCATCTGCCCCATCGTACGGGCCGACCGGGGGGCCGCCCCGCGTATCCTTCGGACCGTGGGGAACCCGCGCCGGAGCCGGATCGCCCGCGAGGCCAGCGAGGCCGTTCGCGTCGCCCGCGCCGACCCCGTGCTCCCCGCGCTGCTCGCGATGACGATGGCGCTCGCCGCGGTCGCGATCGCCGTCGCGCTCCTGCCCCTCGCGATGACCGCGGGCGACGCCGCCGGAAGCCTCGCGCGACGCCTCGAGATCGCCGGCGCCGGGTTCAGCCGGGTGCCCGGGTTCCCCGAGCGCTCGACGATCTACGCCCGCGACGGCTCCGTCCTCACGAGCCTCTTCCTCGACGAGGACCGCGAGCTCGTCCCGCTCGAGGAGATCGCGCCGGTCGCGCGCGAGGCGGTGCTCGCGATCGAGGACGACAAGTTCTACGAGCACGGCGCGCTCGACCTCTTCGGTCTCCTCCGCGCGGTCGCCCTGAACGTCGCGCGCGGCGAGATCACCCAGGGCGGCTCGACGATCACGCAGCAGCTCGTGAAGAAGGCCGTCATCGGCGACGACAGTCAGACCTTCGCGCGGAAGTTCCAGGAGGCGGCGCTCGCGAGCCGTCTCGAGGAGCGCTACTCGAAGGACGAGATCCTGTCGCTCTACCTGAACGAGGTCTACTTCGGGAACGGGATGTACGGCATCGGCACCGCCGCCCGCTTCTACTTCGACGTCGCGCCCTCGGAACTCACGCTGCCGCAGGCGGCGCTCCTCGCGGGGCTCATCCAGACGCCCGCGACGTACGACCCCGTGGCGAACCCGGAGGCCGCGCGCGAACGCCGCAACGTCGTCCTCGACCGCATGGAGGCGCTGGGCTGGGTGGACGAGGCCGCCGCCGACGCCGCGCGGGCCACGCCGGTCGAACTCCAGCGCGGCGCATCGAAGAAGCGCCGGGTGACCCCGCCCTTCTTCGTCTACTACATCACCGAGTCGATCCTCGACATGGACAACCGCGCCTTCGACGTCTTCGGGAAGACGCGCGAGCAACGCGTCCACACGCTGTATCAGGGCGGTCTCCAGATCCACACGACGCTCGAGCCGAAGTGGCAGGCGGCGGCGCAGGCGGCCGTGAACCGCGACGAGGATCTCTCGCGCGAGCGCGGCGAGGGTCCGGACGTGTCGATCGTCACGATCGACGCGCCGACGGGCGGGATCCGCACGATGCTGTCCGGGAAGAACTACCTGCGCGACAAGCTCGACCTCGTCTGGCGCGGTCGCCGCCAGGTCGGGTCGGCGTTCAAGGCGATCACGCTCGCCGCCGCGATCGAGGCCGGCGTCCCCCCGACGAAGACCTACGACAGCACCTCGCCCTTCTGCGACGAGCGCTGGAAGAGCGAGGACGGCTGCGTCCGCAACGCCGAGGGCGAGCGCGAGGGCGGACCGATCGACCTCTGGACGGCGACCGCCGGATCGGTGAACGTCGTGTTCGCCCAGCTCGCGCTCGACATCGGTCCCGAACGGATCGTCGACGTCGCGCAGCGCCTCGGCATCACGGCGCCGCTCGAGCCGGTCCCCGCGATCACGCTCGGGGTCGAGGAGGTCTCGACGCTCGACATGGCCACCGCGTACGCGACGCTCGCGAACGACGGGGTGCGCTGCGAGACGTACACGATCGACCGGGTGACGCTCTCCGACGGGAGTCCCCTCTACGAGCACGCGCCGAACTGCGAGGAGGCGATCGCCCCGGACGTCGCGCACCTCGTGACCGCGATGCTCGCGCGGGTCGTCTCCGGCGGGACCGGCACCCGCGCGAACCTCGGACGGCCGGTCGCCGGGAAGACCGGCACGGGTCAGGACTACACGAACGTCTACTTCGCCGGGTACACGCCGCAGGTCGCCACGGCCGTCTGGATGGGGTTCCCCGCCGGGAACATCCCGATGGACTCGTACTACGGACGCCCCGTCTTCGGCGGCACTGACGCGGCGCCGCTGTGGCACGACTACATGGTCCGCGTCGTCGCCGGGATGCCCGTCGAGACGTTCCCGCCGGCTCCGGGGGCGATCTCGCTCCCGGTGCCGAGCGTCGTCGGGCTCTCGCTCGAGGAGGCGCGCTCCGCCCTCATCGCCTTCAGCGTGGAGTACCGGCTCCGCGCCTCGGGCGCGACCGACATCGTCCTCGGCCAATCGCCGGCGTCCGGGACGGTGCTCACCGCGGGCTCCGTCGTGCGCATCGACGTCGCGGAGGGGAGCGACCTCGGCGTCCTCGCGGACGGGAACGGCCTGCCGAACCTCGTCGGGCTCTCGGTGCTCGACGCGATCGAGATCCTCCACGAGTACCGGCTCTCGATCCGCATCGAGTACCCGCGCGACGCGCAGATCGCGGGCAACACCTGGTTCGTCGCCGCGCAGACGCCCGATCCCGGCAGCGACGTCGGGACGACGGGGAGCGTCACGCTCTACGCGAGCCTCGAACCGGTCCCCTCGGCGCCACCGCCCTCGCCCGCGCCCTCGCCGACCGCGAGCCCCGCGCCGAACCCCGACTGCGGGCTCGGGAACCCCTGCGACTAGCCGCCGAGCCGGGCCCGGACCTTCGCCTGCACCGCGGTGCCGTCCGCGCGGCCCTTCGCCTGCGCCATGACCGCGCCCATGACCTTCCCCATCTCCTTCGCGGAGGTCGCGCCGGTCGACGCGATGGCCGCCTCGACCAGGGCGTCGAGATCGGCGTCGGAGAGCTGGTCGGGGGCGTAGTCGGCGAGCACCTCGCGCTCGGCCCGCTCGCGCTCGGCGAGTTCGGTGCGGCCCGCGCCCTCGAAGGCCTCGATCGACTCGTTGCGCTTCTTCACTTCCTTCGCGGCGACCTCGCGGACCTCGTCGTCGGTGAGCTCGCGCCGCGCGTCCTTCTCGCGGTTCGTGATCGCCGCGGACAGGAGCCGCAGCGTGCCGACGCGGACCTTGTCGCCGCCCTTCATCGCGGCGACGGTCTCCTCGCGGATCCGTTCCTTCAGGCTGCCCACGTAGACTCCGTTCCCGTGCCCTGGTCGATCCCGTTCGTCGCCGCCGCGCTCGCGTTCCTCTACGGGGCGCTCGTCGAGCGGCGCTGGTACCGCCTCGTGCGTCGGCGTCTCGACATCCTACCGGCGGACGCGAGCGGACCCCTCACGGTCCTCCACCTCTCCGACCTCCACGTGACGCGCGGCGAACGGCGGCTCGGTCGCTTCCTCGCGTCGCTCCCGGCGGCCGACGTCACGGTCGTCACCGGCGACCTCGTCGGGGAACCCGAGGGCGTCGAGCACGTCGTCGAGCTCCTGCGGCCGACGCGCGGGCGCCTCGCGTCGTGGTTCGTGCTCGGCTCGAACGACTACTACGCGCCGCGGTTCCGCAATCCCCTGCGCTACCTCGTCCCGCACCGGCGTCGGCGGTCGCGATCGGCGACGCGGGGACGTGCGGGCGACCTCGTCGCGTGCCTCGTCGAGGACGGCTGGCGCGACCTCACGAACGCGCGCGACGAGGTCGCCCTCGGGACGCTGCCCGTCGAGCTCCTCGGCCTCGACGACGCGCACATCTTCCGCCACGACCTCCGCGTCGCGCCGCGTCGCGCGCGCGAGCGCTTCGGCATCGCGGTCATGCACTCCCCCGACAGCGCGCCCGAATGCGCGGCGCTCGGCTACGACCTCCTCGTCGCCGGCCACACGCACGGCGGCCAGGTCGGCATCCCGTTCGTCGGCGCGCTCGTCACGAACTCGGCGATGCCGCCGCGCCTCGCGAAGGGGATCGTGCGGATCGGCGACGCCGTCCTCTCGCTCTCGCCGGGGCTCGGGACGAGCAAGTACGCGCCGTTCCGGTTCGCGGTGCGCCCCGAGGCGATGCTCCTCGAGCTCCGACCGCGGCGCGCGGGCGCCTAGCGGCGGGGTGAAGCCGCGAGGCGGCTCGGCCCGGGTCGCGGGTCCGCTTGCGCGGACGCCGCGCCGGACGTCACCCGGCGGGCTCGCCGCGCGGGTTGGCGCGCAGCGCCTCGACATGCTGCGCGACCGCGCGCAGGCCGTAGTGCATCGGGTCGCCGATATTCAGGAAGCGATAGCCCCAGCGGTATTTCTGCTGGATCTCGGACACGTCGGTCAGCGTCGTCCCGATCATGACGCCCGAGCCCGCGAGACGGCGCGGGATCGCCTCCATGATCTCCTGGACCTCCGGCGACTGCATCTGCGTGATCCTGCCCAGCGAGGCCGATAGGTCCATCGGCCCGACCAGCAGCACGTCGATCCCCGGCACCGCGGCGATGGCCTCGAGGTTGCGATAGGCCTCGACGCTCTCGATCTGCACGATCAGCACGGTCTCGTCGTTCGCGGTGCGGATGGTGTCCAGCCAGTCCCGTCCCGCGACATGCGGCCAGTGCGGCGAGATCCCGCGCTGCCCGATCGGCGGGTAGAACGTGTACTGCACCGCGCGCGCCGCCTCCTCGGCGGTGTTCACCTGCGGCACCATGATCGCCGAGGCGCCGACATCCATCGCCTTCTTGATCAGGTGCGGGTCGTTCCACGCGACGCGGATCATCGGCGCGACGCCCTGGTTGCGCACCAGGACGGGCACCGCCTCGAGGGATTCCGCGCCGAAGGGCGAATGCTCGGTGTCGATCCAGAGGAAGTCGACGCCGGTCCGCGCGACCCGCGTCGCGAAGGCCGGCGTGAAGGCCGGCAGCCCGGTACCGAGCACGAGCTCGCCCGCCTTGATCTTTCGCTTCATCGGGTTGGGGTACATGCGTGCTCTCCTTCGAGGATTCCCGGGGCGTCGAGGCTAGCAGCGCCCGCCAGCGCAAGCGCGACGCGGCAGGCTACCTGCGCTGCCTCTTGCCCCGCG
>JBJTYK010000223.1:0-6269 GCA_046082745.1 Actinomycetota bacterium
GGGGGCGAGGTGGAGGTGGGGGCGGGTGTTGGGGGGGGGGGGGGTTGTGTGGGCTGGCGCTTCCCCCCCCCCCCCCTCCCCCGCGACTACCCGCACGAGCTCTCCGGCGGCCAGAAGCAGCGCGTGATGATCGCGATGGCGCTCGCGTGCGAGCCGCACCTCGTCATCGCCGACGAGCCGACGACCGCCCTCGACGTCATGGTGCAGGCGCAGGTGCTCCGGCTCCTGAAGGAGCTCCAGGATCGGCTCGGACTCGCGATGCTCTTCATCACCCACGACCTCTCGGTCCTCGTCGAGGTCTGCGACCGCCTCGCGGTGATGTACGCCGGGACGATCGTCGAGGAGGGACCCGCTGCGGCGGTGTTCCGCGAGCCCGCGCACCCGTACACCCGCGCGCTCGCCGACGCGTTCCCGGCGATCGGCGACACCCGGTTCCGGATGGCTCCGTCGGGGCTCGGCGGGGACCCGCCCCAGCCCGAGTCGGTGCCCGCGGGGTGTGCGTTCCACCCGCGCTGCCCGGTCGCGATCGACGCGTGTGCGACCGAGGTTCCGCCGCTCGTCGCCGCGGGGCCCGACCGGACCGCGGCCTGCCTGCTCGTCGGGGATCGCGGTGCCTGAGACCCCGGTCCTCGAGGTGCGCGACCTCCGCGTGACGTTCGCGGGCCGGGAGGGACTCGTCGTGGGCGTCCTCGGCCGCGACCGGAGCGAGGCGCGCGCGGTGGACGGCGTCGATCTCGACCTGCGTCCCGGCGAGGTGCTCGCGCTCGCGGGCGAGTCGGGGTGCGGCAAGACGACGCTCGCCCGCGCGATCATGGGACTCGAACGGCCGACGTCCGGCGAGATCCGGTTCCGCGGCGAGCCGCTCGGCCGCGACCTCCGCGCGTACCGGCGGCGCGTGCAGATGGTGTTCCAGGACCCCTCCGCGTCGCTAAACCCGCGCCAGACCATCTACGAGTCCGTCGCCGAGGGCGTCCGCATCCACGGGATCGCGCGCGAGGGCGCGACGGAGGAGCAGATCGTCGCGGACGCGCTCTCGCGCTCCGGGCTCCGGCCGCCCGAACGGTTCTTCCTGAACTACCCGCACGAGCTCTCCGGCGGCCAGCGGCAGCGCGTCGTCATCGCGGGCGCGCTCGCGCTCGCGCCGGAGGTGATCGTCGCCGACGAGCCGGTCTCGAGCCTCGACGCGTCGGTGCGCGGCGAGATCCTGAAGCTCCTCCTCGGCCTGCGCCGCGACCTCGGGATCACGATGCTCTTCGTGACGCACGACCTCGGGCTCGCGTGGACGATCGCCGACCGCGTCGCGGTCATGTACCTCGGGCGGATCGTCGAGATCGGCCCGACGGAGGAGGTCCTCCTGCGGCCGCGCCATCCGTACACCCGCGCGCTCCTCGACGTCGTCCCCGAGGCGGGCGGTCTCGCGCGACCGCCGCTCGCGGGCGAGCCGCCGGACCCGACGCGGATCCCGTCGGGGTGCAGGTTCCACCCGCGCTGCCCCGCCCTCGCGTCGGGCGAGGCCGCGGCGGCCGGCGTCGACGCCCGGTGCGCCGGCGAGGACCTCGGGCTCGCGGGCATCGGCGAGGGCCACCTCGCGGCCTGCCACCTCGCGTCCGGCTCGCGCGGCGCGGGTTCGTCGGGCTAGGGTCCGGCCATGACCACGACGGGCGCCGCCTGGGAGGAACGCTTCCGCGTCCCGACGCTCACGTTGCCGACCTGGGCGGAGGACGCGCCGGACCGGCTCATCCACGTCTCGGACGAATCGGGCGTCCTCCAGGCGCACGCGTGGGACCGCGCGGCGGGGACGCGGCGGCAGGTGACCGACGAGCCGGTCGGCGTGATGCTCGCCGACATCACGCCCGACGGGAGCGAGGTCGTGTGGTTCTCCGACGATTCGGGCGACGAGTCGGGCCACTGGGTCGCGGAGCCGTTCGGGGGAGGCGAGCGCCGCCGGATCCTCGACGACGCGCCAGCCGGATGGCCGGAGGGCCTCTCGCTCGGCCGGCGCGTCGTCGCGGCGGCGCTCGCCGACCGCGAGGGTTTCGCCGCGGTCGTCTCCGACGACCGCGGCTCGCGGGTCCTGTTCCGCGATCGCGACTTCGTCGCCATCGGTTCGGCCGACGCCGGGTTCGAGGGTGCGGGACCGGCCGGACTCTCGCCCGACGAGGGTGCGGTCTGCCTCATGACCGCGCAGGACGGCGACAGCCTCCACTGCATGCTCCGCGTCCTCGACGTCGCGACGGGGAAGACGATCGGGGAACTCGCGGACGGCCGTGGCTTCGGCGTGTCGCCGGTCGCGTGGGCGCCGACCGGACGTCGGTTGCTCCTCACGCAGGAGCGCGAGGACCGTTCGCGTCCGGCGATCTGGGATCCGGCGTCGGGGGAGCGCGGCGACCTCGCGCTCGACCTGCCGGGCGAGGTCTACGCGCTGTCGTGGTTCCCCGACGGTGGCTCGATCCTCGCGGTGCACCGGTACCGCGGTCGCGACGCGCTCCTGCGCATCGACGTTCGCACCGGCGGCTCCGTCGAGCTCGTGCCGCCGCGCGGCGAGATCGCGGGCGCGCGCGTGCGACCGGACGGACGCGTGTGGTTCCGGGAGCTGCGCAGCACGCGCGCTTCGCGCCTGCTCGACGACGCGGGCGACGAGGTGCTCGCGCCGCCCGCGGTCGGTGATCCGACGGGCCGGCCGTACCGTTCGTGGACGTTCCGCAACCCCGCGGGCGACACCGTGCACGGGTTCGTCCTCGTGCCGCCGGGGCCGGGTCCGTTCCCGCTCTACCTCAAGGTCCACGGTGGACCGAGCTGGCTCTACGGCGACACCTTCCACCCCGACGCGCAGGCGATCGCCGACCTCGGGTTCGCGGTCGCGATCGTGAACTACCGCGGCTCGACGGGCTACGGGCGCCGCTGGCGCGACCACATCATCGGCAACGTCGGGTTCCCGGAACTCGAGGACGTCGTCGCGGGCACGGACGACCTCATCGCGCGCGGCATCGCGGATCCGACGCGCGTGGTCCTCGCGGGCTGGTCGTGGGGCGGCTACCTCGGACTCCTCGGCGCGGGGACGTACCCCGACCGGTGGAAGGCGGTCGTCGCGGGCGTCCCGGTCGGCGACTACGTCGAGTCCTACGACGAGTCCGCGCCGTCGCTCCAGGCCTACGACCGCGCGCTCCTCGGCGGCAGCGTGCACGACCTCCCGGAACTCGTCGCCGAACGCTCGCCGATCACCTACCTCGACCGCGTCCGCGCGCCGATCCTCGCCCTCGTCGGCGAGAACGACTCGCGGTGCCCGCCCGCCCAGGCGCTGAAGTACGTGGAGGCGCTCCGCGCGCGCGGGGGCGACGTCGAGCTCTACACGTACGCGACCGGCCACTCCTCGTTCGAGACCGAGGAGTCGCTCCGCCAGTGGCGGGTCGTGCTCGACTTCCTGCGCCGGAAGGTGCTCGGGAGCTAGCGACCGGCCGGGAACACCGAGAGCGGCAGGTACGCCGACACGATCCAGTTCGGCGCGTCGACGACCTCGCTGATGCGCAGGTCCACCGCCGTGCTGCACAGGACGTAGGCCTGGCTCGGCGTGAGCCCGCGCTCCCGGCCGAGCCAGCCGATCATCGCGCGGACGGCGTTCCGGCTGTCCTCGAGGAGGTCGGGTCCGTGGGCGGTCGTCACGTGGTAGCCGCGCGACTCGTCGCGCCGACGCCCGGGGGTCGAGAACTCGAGTTCCCGGACGGACACGTCCTTGCGGACCGTGAGCCGCAGCGTCACCTCCATGGGAGCCTCGACCGCGGTGCCGCTCACCTCGCCGTCGCCCTGCGCGCCGTGGCAGTCGCCACAGCCGAAGAGCGCACCCTCGACGAGGACCGGGAGGTAGGCGCTCGCACCGAGGCCGATGTCGCGGACGTCGATGTTGCCGCCGTTGCGGCGGGGCGGGATCGTGTCGAGGCGGCCCTCCTCCTCGGGGGCGACGCCGAGCACCCCGCAGAAGGGCGCGAACGGGACCTCGATCCCGCCGACGCCGAACCGACAGACGTCGTCGGCGATCTCCCAGTGGTGGAGGTACGGGAAGTCGAAGTCGTCGGCGAGCAGACCGAAGTGGGGGATGTGCGCGCTCCAGCCCCATCCGCGGTGGCGCATGTCGAGCACGTCGACCTGCAGGGTGTCGCCGGGCTGCGCGCCCTCGACGTAGACCGAGCCGATGACCGCATGGACCTTCGAGAAGTCGAGGTTCGCGAGATCGTCGCTCGTCCACGTCGGCTCGACCTGGCCGCAGGGCTCGGGGCAGTCGAACGTCACGGTGTCGCCGGAGGCGATCGTGAGCCTCGGCTCGACCGACCGGTCCCAGAACGGCTGCGTGACGCTCCCGTCGAGGTGGTGCTCGGCCATCGTTGCCTCCTCCGTCGTCCCGCGTCCGCGGGTCGCTCAGTGTGCCACGAGGGCCCGGGCGAGGTCCTCGGTCGGGGTGGCGAGCCCGAGGCGCTCGAGCGCGACCCCCACGAGCAGCAGCGCCGCGAGGCCCGCGATGACCACGCGGTCCGAGCGCCGGAACCGGAGCTGCCGGCGGTAGGTCCGGCGGTCGATGTCGGCGTCGAACCCCCGGGTGAGGATCGCGACCGCGATGTCCTGCGAGCGCTGGAGCGTCGCGAGGAAGATCGGCAGCAGGAGCGCGGTGATGACCCGGATCCGCGGACCGACGCCCTTCGGCTTCGTGTCGTAGCCGCGGGCGCGCTGGGCGTCGGTGATCTTCTGCGTCTGCTGCGACACGAGGCCGACCGTCGCGAAGCCGATGCTGAGCGCCATCCCCATCTCCGGCGGGAGCCCGCGCCGCGCCGCGAGGTGGAGGCCGCCGCCGACGACGACCGAGCCGAGCGCGAGGACGACGAGCGGCGGCAGCCCGGCGAGCGCGATCCCGTCGGGGAACGCGAAGAGCCCGACGGCGAACGTGAGGCCCACCACGGCGAGCGCCGCGCCGGCCTGCCGGAGCGCGCCCTGCTCCCGCGTCCGTCGCGTCACCGCGAGGACGAGTTCCACGGGCGGGGTCGTGTAGAGCATGAGGTGCACGGCGAGCACGACGATGAAGAAGCGGAAGAAGACGGCGACCGCGCGCACGATGCCCTCGACGGTGACGGGGACGAGGTCGGTCCCCGGGATGAGGTGGAAGAGCACGTCCGCGTCGGGGGCCGTGAAGAACACGATCTGGAACGCCGCGAACGTCGTGAAGATCACGACGAGGGCACGGAGGTTGCGGTTGAGCATCCGCGGGTCCACGGCGCGGGTTCCCGCCCGGTGGAGGGCGAAGAAGAGGACGCCGATGAGGACCGGGTCCTGGATCACGATCGCGATGACCGTGAGTCCGAGGAACAGCAGGATCTTCGTGCGCGCGTCGAGACCGTGGAGCGCGGAGGTTCCGCGGACGTACTCAACGGCCACGGGGACCCCCCGTGCCGACCGCGCCGTCGAGCGCCGCCGCCAGTTCGTCGTAGCCGACGAGCCACGGGGCGACGCCGTAGTCCGCGAGCCGCTCGGCGAGCCGCGTCGTCTCGGGGACGTCGAGCGAGTTCTCCCGCATGAGCTCCTCGCGTGCGAGGAGGCCGCGGAACCCGCCGTCGTAGGCGACCGATCCGCGCTGCATGACGATCGCGCGGTCCGCATGGGCGGCGGCGAGCTCGAGGTGGTGCGTGATCGCCACGATCGTCGTTCCCCTCGCGTGGAGATCGGCGATGACGTCGAGGATGTCGGAGGCCATCTCCGGGTCCTGGCCGGTCGTCGGCTCGTCGATGACGAGGATCTCCGGCCGCAGGGTGAGGACCGACGCGAGCGCGAGGCGCTGCCGCTGGCCCTTCCCGAGGTCGAAGATCTCGGCGTCGGCGTACGCCGAGAGGCCGACCGCCGCGAGCGCCTCGGCGATGCGCGCATCGTGTTCCGCCGGGTCGACGCCGTGGGCGCGGAGGCCGAAGAGCAGTTCGTCGCGGACGCGGAACGTGACGAGCTGGTGATTCGGGTTCTGGAAGCAGAACCCGACCGCGCGCGCGAGGGCGTGCGTCGGCGTCGTCGCGACGTCCATCCCGAGCACCGAGACCCGGCCGCGCTCGGGATGGGTGAGGCCGATGACGTGGCGCGCGAGCGTCGTCTTGCCGGAGCCGTTGCGACCGAGGATCGCGACGAACTCGCCGCTCCCGATCGCGAGGTCGACGTCCGCGAGCGCGACCTGGCCGCCGGGGTAGGTGTAGCCGACGCCCTCGAAGGCGATCGCGGGTTCGGTGGGAGGCGGTGGGGGGGGG
>JBJTYK010000224.1:0-10070 GCA_046082745.1 Actinomycetota bacterium
CCGTCGACCGGAAGAGGAGCACCTTCACCCGGGTGCCCGCGGGCGCGGTCCCCGTGCCCGCGGGCACGACCGCGAGGCCGTTCGCGAGCGCGACGCTGCCGAGGAGGTTCGAGCCGCGACCGCCGAAGGGGGTCGCGACGAAACCGCCCGCCTCGACGCGGCGCACCTGGACGCGCAGGAAGGTCGTCCGGTCCGTCGGGCAGTCGACCGCCGCGTCGAGGCGGGCGGAGACCTCCGGCCGGAACAGGTCGGTGCGCCCCGCGAGTCGGAGCACCGCCGGCCGCAGGAAGACCTCGAAGCTCACGAAGACGCTCACCGGGTTGCCCGGCAGGCCGAAGTAGGGCTTCCCCTCGATCTCGCCGAAGCCCTGGGGCTTCCCGGGCTGCATCGCGACCCGGTAGAAGTCGATGTTCCCGCGCTGGAAGAACGCGGCCTTCACGACGTCGCGCTCCCCGACCGACACGCCGCCCGACGACACGAACGCGTCGGCCTGCCCGACGAGCGAGAGCACGACGTCGCGGAGCTGCTCGACGTCGTCGCGGACGATGCCCGCCATGACGGGAACCGCGCCCGCCTCGCGGAGCGCGGCGTAGAGGACGTACGCGTTCGAGTCGTGGATCTGCCCGAACGCCGGCTCGTGCCCCGGCGGGACGAGTTCGTCGCCGGTCGAGAGCACGACGACGCGGGGGCGCGGGTGGACGAGCGGGTGGTCGATGCCCGCGGCCGCGAGGAGGCCGAGCTCCGGCGCGAACAGGCGCCGTCCGGCCGGCAGGAGCGGGTCGCCGGACCGGAGGTCCTCGCCCGCGGGGCGCACGTGGCGCCCGAGCGCGGCGGCCGCGAGGATCCGCACGCGCTCGGCGTCCTCGACGCCAACGACCTCGCAGTCCTCGATCGGCACGATCGCGTCCGCGCCCTCGGGGATCGGCGCGCCGGTCGCGATGCGCACGGCCTCGCCGCGCCCGACCGGGACCTCGGGCCGGTAGCCGATCGCCGCGCGGCCGACGACCGGGAGTTCGACCGGCGCGGCGGCGACGTCGGCGGCCCGCACCGCGAAGCCGTCCATCGCCGACGAGGCGAACGGCGGGAGGTCGCCGGGGACCTTCAGGTCCTCGGCGAGGACGCAGCCGTACGCCTCGGTGAGCGGGAGCGAGATCGGCAGGATCGGCTGGATCGCGTCGAGGATGCGACGACGCACGTCGTCGACGGGGAGGAGCGCGGGAGCCGCGCCCGTGCGCTGTCCGGCCATGCGGTCAGTCTAGGGGCCGACCGCGCCGACGCCCCCGGACCGGCTAGCGGAGCCCCTTGCGACGCACGAGGTCGACGAGGAACGCCGAGAAGCGCGGACCGAGGTCCTCGCGGTCGACCGCGAGTTCGACGACCGCCTTCAGGTAGTCGAGCTTGTTCCCGGTGTCGAAGCGCCCGCCCGCGAAGACGTGCGCGTAGACCTCCTGCTCCTGCGCGAGGAGGTTCAGCGCGTCGGTGAGCTGGAGTTCGCCGCCGACGCCCGGCTCGAGGGCGCGGAGGAACCGGAAGATGTCCGGGGTGAGCACGTAGCGACCGATGACGGCGAGGTTCGACGGCGCGGACGCGGGATCGGGCTTCTCGACGATCGACGCGACGCGCGCGAGGCCGTCCTCGACGGCGGACGTGCGGATCGAGCCGTAGAAGCGGATCTCCTCGCGCGGGACCTCCATGGCGGCGACGACGCTCCGCCCGCTGCGCTCGTGGACGCGGAGCAGGTCGGTGAGCAGCGGACTCGACGCCGCCATGACGTCGTCGCCGAGCAGCACCGCGAACGGCTCCGCGCCGACGAAGTCCTCCGCGATCGCGACGGCGTGACCGAGGCCGAGCGGATCGCCCTGGCGGATGTAGTGGATCGTCGCCATCTCGGTGATCGCGCGGACCTGCTCGAGCTCATCGGCCTTCCCGCGGGTCTCGAGGTAGTGCTCGAGTTCGAAGGATCGGTCGAAGTGGTCCTCGATCGAGCGCTTCCCCCGGCCGGTGACGATGAGGATGTCGGTCAGCCCCGCGCGCACGGCCTCCTCGACGACGTACTGGATGGCCGGCTTGTCGATGATCGGCAGCATCTCCTTCGGCTGCGCCTTCGTCGCAGGCAGGAACCGGGTCCCGAGGCCCGCCGCGGGGATGACCGCCTTGCGCACCTTCACCTCGTCACGTCCTCACGTCCGGGGTCCGCCCCGAGCATACGGTCGGGCCCCCGGTCCGGGCGGCGACCCCGCGTGGCTACAATCCCCCCGCGATGCCGACCTACGAGTACGCCTGCACGGCCTGCGGCCGCCACACCGAGGTGCACCAGCGCCTCACCGACGCGCCGCTCACGACGTGCGAGTCCTGCGGCGGCGCGCTGCGGAAGGTCTTCCACCCGGCCGGCATCGTCTTCAAGGGTTCCGGCTTCTACGCGACCGACAGCCGGTCGAAGCGCTCGGAGTCGACCTCGACCTCCACGTCGGGCGGGACGTCGGGCGGCGCGACGGGCGGGACCCCCGGCACCTCCGGCACGTCGGAGTCCGCGTCGAAGCCCGCCGATGCGCCCGCCGCGAAGCCCGCGACGAAGGCCGCGCCGTGACGCGCGCGGAGATCGGCGTCTTCGGCGGGTCCGGCTTCTACTCGTTCCTCGACGACGTCGAGACCGTCGACGTCGACACCCCGTACGGCAAGCCCTCGGCGCCGCCGATGATCGGCACCGTCGGGGGGCGACGCGTCGCGTTCCTCCCCCGCCACGGGCTGCACCACGAGTTCCCGCCGCACCGGATCCCGTACCGCGCGAACCTCTGGGCGATGCGCGAGCTCGGCGTCACCCGGATCGTCGGGCCGAACGCCTGCGGCTCGCTCACGCCGTCGGTGCGACCCGGCGACTTCGTGATCTGCGACCAGCTCGTCGACCGCACGCGCGAGCGGCCGAACACCTTCTACGACGGGCCCGTCACGACGCACGTCTCGTTCGCCGACCCGTACTGCCCGACGATGCGCGAGGTCGCGATCCGCGAGGGGCGGAACCTCGGCATCCCGCTCCACGAGCGCGGGACGGTCGTCGTCATCGAGGGGCCGCGCTTCTCGACGCGCTCGGAGTCGGAGTGGTTCTCGGCCGCCGGGTGGGAGGTCATCAACATGACGCAGTACCCCGAGGCGCTCCTCGCCCGCGAACTCGAGATCTGCTACGCGAACATCTCGCTCATCACCGACTACGACGTCGGCGTCGAGGGCGTGCCGCCCGTCACCCACGAGGAGGTCGTGCGCGTCTTCACCGAGAACAACGCGCGGCTGCGCGACCTGCTCTTCGCGGTGATCCCCGCGCTGCCGGCCGAGCGGCCGTGCCCGTGCGCGACCGCGCTCGAGGGCGCGCGCTTCGAGGTCTGACGCCGGTAGCATCGGCCGCATGGACCGCGACCCCGTCCTCGTCACCGTCGAGCTCCGTTTCCGGGGAGCGGGCGACCCCGCCCCGCTCGGAGAGCGCATCCGGGAAGCCGTCGCGCAGATCGTCGGGCGCCAGTCGCTCGAGGAGTTCCGCGTCCGGGTGCTGCCGCTCACGCCGCCGACGCACGTCACCGAGGAACCATTCGTCGACTGACGCAGTGACCTCCGTCACTGCTCCTCGGGCCGCCGCGCGGTAGCGTCGCGCCGCTCCTCCCGGAGGGACCTCTCGTGCGGCTCCGTCGGCGCCCGTCGCGGCGCTCGCTCCGGCTCCTCGCGATCGCGCTCGCGTGCGGCGCGCTCGCGTTCCACCTCCTCGCGTCCGAACGGCGCGAGCTCGCATCGCTCCGCGCCGCCACGGGCGAACCCGTGCCGGTCGTGCGCGCGGCGCGGGCGCTCGACCGGGGCAAGGTCCTCGCGGAGAGCGACCTCGCGGTCGCGACGGTCCCGACCGCCTTCGCGCCGCCCGGCGCCGCGGGCACGACCGCGGAGGTCGTCGGCCGCGCGCTCGTCTCCGATCTCGCGGAGGGCGAGGTCGTGACCGCGACGCGCATCGGCACGCGCGCCGGCCCGATCGCCGCACAGGTGCCGCCGGGGCTCCGCGCCTTCGCGATCGCGGTGCCCGTCCCCGACGGGGCGCTGCGCCCCGGCGACCGGGTCGACGTCCTCGGCGCGTTCGGCGGGCCGCATCCGTGGTCCGACACCGTCGCGTCCGGCCTCGAGGTCCTCGCCGTCCTCGACCCGCCCGCGGGCGATCTCGGCGCCGACCCGTCGCTCGTGCTCCTCGTGTCCGACGCGACCGCCGAGCGCCTCGCGTACGCGAGCGCGTTCGCCGACCTCACGGTGTCGATCGTGGGCGCGGCCGCCTGAGCGGTCGCGCGCCCCTGAGCGGTCGCGCGCCCCCGCGCGACTAGCATTGCGTCCCGTGAGCGTCCTGCGGGCGATCGTCCTCGGCATCGTCCAGGGCGTCACCGAGTTCGCCCCGATCTCGAGCTCGGGCCACCTCATCGTCGTGCCGTGGCTCCTCGGCTGGCAGCCGCTCCGCGACCCCGACCTCGCGAAGACCTTCGACGTCGCCCTCCACCTCGGGACGCTCGCCGGCGCGGCGACGTACTTCCGCGCCGACCTCCGGCGCTACGGCGCCGCGCTCCTGCGCTCGCTCGACGCGCGGCGGATCGACGGGACCGACGCGCGCGTCGCGTGGGCGATCGTCTTCGGCACGATCCCCGGCGCCCTCGTCGGCGCGACGTTCGAGGGGTTCATCGAGGACCGCCTCGGCGCGCCCGCGCTCGTCGCGGCGATGCTCGTCGTCTTCGGCGTCGCGCTCGTCGTCGTCGACCGCGCGAGCGCGCAGCGCGAGACGATCGATGGCATCACCGTGCGCCGCGGGCTCCTCCTCGGTCTCGCGCAGGCGCTCGCGCTCCAGCCCGGCGTCTCGCGCTCGGGCGTCACGATCACCGCCGCGCGCGCGATGGGCCTCGACCGTCCGACCGCGGCGCGGATCTCGTTCCTCCTGTCGCTGCCGATCATCGCGGGCGCGGGCCTGTGGAAGGGCCTCGGGCTCGTCGGGACGGGCCTCCCCGCGGGGATGGTCGCGCCGTTCGTCGCGGGGATGCTCGCGTCGGCGGTGAGCGGGTTCGCGGTGATCTGGTTCCTGCTCGCGTACCTGCGCCGTCACGCGTTCACGGCGTTCCTCTGGTACCGGATCGGCGCGGCGGTCGTGATCCTCGCCGCGCTCGGGCTCGGCCGTCCGACGGGCTAGCGGCCGCCGATCGTCATCTCGCCGACGAGGAGCGAGGGCACGCCGACGGAACTGAAGAAGCGCAGGTCGTCGCCGACCGCGCTGATCGCGCCGAGCATCTCGGGGATCGTGCTCGCGACCGTCATCTCGCGGAGCGGCTCGGCGAGCGCGCCGCCGCGGATGCGCAGGCCGGTCGCGCCGACCGAGAACTCGCCGCTGATCGGGTTCGCGCCGGAGTGCACGCCGGAGACCTCCTGGATGAGGACACCGCCCTCGGCCCGACGCAGCAGGTCGGCGAGCGGGGTCGCCCCGGCCTCGACGGCGAAGTTCGTCGTCCCGACGCCGGGCGTCGAGCGGTACCCGGCGCGGCTCGCGTTGCCCGTCGACGCGGTGCCGCCGCGGTGCGCGGTGTACGCGTCGTGGAGGAAGCCCCGCAGGATGCCGGCCCCGACGAGTTCCGTGCGACCCGACGGCACGCCCTCGTCGTCGAACGGCGACGCGCCGGGTCCGTCGAGGCGGCGGCCGTCGTCCACGATCGTCACGACCTCGGAGCCGACCCGGGTCCCCTCGAGCCCCGCGAAGAGCGAGCGGCCCTTCTGCACGGACTCGGCCGACAGGGCGTCCGCGAGCACCCCGAGGAACGCCGAGCCCGCGAACGGGTCGAGGACGACCGGCACGCGCGCGCTCTCCGGCTTCGCGGCGCCGAGCATCCGGACCGAGCGCGCGACCGCCTCGTCGGCGACGCCCTCCCAGTCGAGGTCGCCGAGCCGGCGGCCCACCCGGAACGAGAATCCGGTCTGCGTCTCGTCGCCGTCCTCGGCGAGCGCGACGACGAAGCACCAGCAATCGGTCCGCTCGTAGCCGCCGCGCACGCCGGTCGTCGAGGCGATCGCCATGCGCGAGCGCGAGTCGCCGTAGCCGGCGGAGTCGACCTTGCGCACCCGCGGGTCCGCGCCGGTCGCCCGACGCTCGATGTCGAGGGCGAGCGCGACCTTCCGGTCGGTCGCGAGCGCGGCCTGGTCGGCGTCGAAGATCCCCCCGAGCGGCGCCGCGGCCGCCGGCGCGGGGAGCACGTTGTGCTCGTCGGGCGTCGTGAAGCCCGCGTTCACGCGCGCCTGCTCGACCGCGCGGCGGACCTCGTCCTCGCTCGGGTCGGCGGCGTACGCGTATCCGAGGCGACCCCCGGAGATGACCCGCACCCCGACGCCGCGCGCCTCGGCGAACGACAGTCCCTCGACCTCGCCGCCGCGCGCCTCGGCCTCGACGCGTCGCGATTCCTCCGCGTAGGCCTCGACGGACTCGCCGGGCAGCGCCGCGGCGACGGCGACGTCGCAGAGGTCGAGGAGCTCAGGCATCGGTCCCTCCCACCGTCATCCGCGCGATGCGGAGCGTCGGCGAGCCGCTGCCGACCGGTGCACCCTGGCCGTCCTTGCCGCAGACGCCCTCCCAGGTGTCGGCGTCGTCGGCGACGGCGTCGATCGCGGACATGATCTCGATCGCCCGGCCGATGAGGTTCGCGCCCCGGACCGGTCGCGTGACCTTCCCGCCCTCGATGAGGAATCCCTCGGAGACGCCGAACACGAAGTCGCCCGTCGCGGGGTTCGTCTGCCCGCCGGCGAGCGCGGTGACGTAGACGCCCTTCGCGGTCGACGCGATGACGTCGGCGGCCGTGGCGGTGCCGTTCAGGATCGAGGTGTTCGTCATCCGCGGGATCGGCGGGTGCGCGTAGGACTGCCGCCGACCGTTCCCGGTCGGGGCGAGGCCGAGCTTGCCCGCGCGGAGGCGGTCGACGAGGAGCCCGGTGAGGACGCCCTCCTCGAACAGGACGGTCCGCTCCGATGGCGTGCCCTCGTCGTCGAAGGAGAAGGAGCCCCACGCGTTCGGCACCGTCGCGTCGTCGACGCCGCTCACGAGCGGCGATGCGAGGCGTTCGCCGACGCGACCGCGGTAGACCGAGGCCTCCTTGTCGACGATGTCGGCCTCGAGCGGATGGCCGACCGCCTCGTGGAACAGGACGCCGCCCGTTCCCGGCGCCATCACGACCGCGGTCTCGCCCGCCGGCGCCGGGATCGCGTCGAGCATCGTCACGGCGCGGCGCGCGGCGACGAGCGCGGTGTCGCGCGGCGGGTGCGCGTCGAGGAACTCGACGCCGGCGAGCCCGGCAGGACCGTGGAACCCCGTCTGGATGCGGCCGTCGCGCTCGGCGACGACCTGCGCGACGAGGCGCACGCGCGGACGCACCTCCTCGACCCAGCGCCCGTCGGAGGTCGCGACGAGGACGCGCTGGCGGGAATCGCCGTACGAGGCGACCACCTGGCGGACCTCCTTCGCGTGGGAGCGGGCGGCGTCGTCGACCTCGCGGAGCCAGGCCACCTTCTCGGCGGCCGGCACGGCGTCGGCCGGACGCTCGGCGCGGTGGACGACGGCGGGTTCGAGGACCCGGAGGTCGACGACGCCGCCCGGTTCCCCGTCGCGCAGCGACGCGACCGCGGCCGCGGCGGCCTCGAGGAGCGCCGCGCGGTCGAGGCGGTTCGAGAACGCGTACCCGAAGGAGGTGCCCCGACCCACCCGGACGCCGGCGCCGCGATCGAGGCCGGTCGTGAGTTCCTCGACCTTCCCGTCGTCGAGGCGGATCGCGGTCGAGGTGCGTTCCTCGACGAAGACCTCGGCGAAGTCGCCGCCGCGCGAGCGCGCGGCGCGGAGGACCTCCTCGACGAGCTCCCGGTCCAGCACGGAGGGAGGGTAGCAAGGCCGGGGTGGGATACCGTTCGCGCCATGTTCGAACGCCCCCGCCACGACGGGCGATGGCTGCTCGTCGTCGCGACCGCGCTGCTCCTGTGGTTCCTCGGGCCGTTCCTGCTCATCGGGCACCGCTTCCCGCTCGGACCCGACGCCCCGGTCTACCTCTGGTGGGCGCGGCTCGCGGGCGTCGACGGGCTCTCCGCGGTCCCGCGACCGGGCGTCGCGGCGCTCGCGCTCGCGCTGTCGCGGACGCTCGGCGCGCCGATCGCGGTCACGTTCACGGCGATCGAGGTCGTCGGGGGCGTCGCGGTCGGACTCGCCGCGGGCGCGCTCGTGCGGCTCGCGCTCCCCCGCGACCGGACCGCCTGGCCGCTCGCCGCGCTCCTCGCCGGCACGTTCGCGGTCCACATCGCCGCCGGCTACGTCGCGAACCTCGTGTTCGCGGCGGCGTTCCTCGCGGCGGCGGCGGCGCTCGCGACCGCGGAACGACGCGGCGTGGCCGCCGCCGCCGTCCTCCTCGGCGCCGCGGGCCTCGCGCATCCGCTCTTCGCGTTCCTCGGCGCGGCGATCCTCCTCGTCGCGGCCGCGATGGCCGCCGAGGCCGACCGCGACGAGGCCCTCCGCGTCGTCTGGGCGACGGTCGGCGGCGCCGCGCTCCTCGGCGGCGCGTGGCTCACGCTCCTCGTCGGGCCGGGACCGCACGTCGTCGACAGCTCGCGCGACGCGTTCCTGCGCCGCGCCGGGCTCCGCGACCTCCTCCGCGCCGCGTACCTCGATCGGTTCCTCCGGCGCTGGCCCCGGTACGTCCCGTGGCTCTCGGCGCCGCTCGCGCTCGCGGCGCTGCCGAAGCTCCCCGACGACGGGTTCGTCGGTCGGTTCCTGCGCGCGTGGGGCGTCGTCGTCCTCGGCGGGATCGCGCTCGCGCTCGCGACGCGGTGGTTGCCGCCCGACCGGTTCCTCGCGTTCGCCTTCGTCCTGCCGATCCTCGCGGCGATCGGCGCGCTCCGCATCGCGCGCGCCCGACGCGGGCCGCGCATCCTCGCGCGCGCCGCCGCGGGCGGTCTCGTCGTCGCGATGCTCGCGGGGGCGGGGATCGCGTGGGCGCGCCAGATCCCGTACCTCACGGAGACCGAGGTCGCGCGCCTCGCCGTCGCGAACGCGATCGCGGCGACGCGACCCGGGACGGGACTCGTGTTCGTCGTCGGGAGCGAACCGACCGCGTTCTCCGTCACGCGTATCGGCAGCGTCGTCCGCGCGGCGGTGCCGCCCGACCGGATCCGCGACGTGATCCTCGAGATCGCCGGGTCCTCGCCGGGCGCCGAGGGCGAGGCGCTCGACCGGATCGTCGAGGAGGACGAGCGCGTCGCGATCGCGGCACACGACCGGCGCATCCAGCGGATCCTCGTCGTCCCGTTCGCGCGGCGGATCGCGCGGGGCGCGCCCTGGTCGTTCGTCTCGACGGGCGTCTACGCCGAGCCCGCGCCCGGGACGACCGTCGTGCCGCGCGATCCGCTCGTCGGCACCGGCGCCGCCGCGACGACCCGCACCGTGTTCGCCGCGCTCGTCCTCCTCCTCGTCGTCGGGACCGGATGGGCGCGGCTCGTCATCCCGAACCGCGTGGGGGCGCTCGCGATCGCGCTGCCGTGCGGCATGGCGGCGCTGGTGCTCGCCTATGCCGCGTTCGATCGGGCGGGGCTCGCCGCGGACGGGCGGGTCGGCGCGATCGTCGCCTCAGCGCTCGCCGCGGGACTCGGACACCTCGCGCGCATCCTCGACGAACGGCGTCGCGCCGCGGAAGCGACGGCGTAGGTCGGATCCCGCGAGGACGAGCAGCGCGAGCACCGCGGGCGTCACGATCCAGTGGCCGACGAGGAGGTTCGCGTCGAAGACCGCCGGGAACCGGCCGGGCTCCGCGGCGACGAGCGAGACCCCGAGCGCGACCGACGTTCCGACGAGCGCGATCCACGCGCGCCGGGGCAGCAGCCACGCGATCGGCAGCGACCACGCGACGTACCAGGGGAGGAGCATCGGCCCGAGGAGCGTGAGCGCGAGGAGCCCGAGTCCCCATGCGGCGCCGAGCTCCGAGGCGTCGTCACGCGCGCGGCGCCACGTCGCGCTCGCGAGCCCGGCGACTGCCGCGACGAGCAGCAGCGCG
>JBJTYK010000225.1:0-2301 GCA_046082745.1 Actinomycetota bacterium
CGCGGCGATGCAGTGGACGGTGTCGGTCGGCAGGAAGACGAGGCCGCCGCGACGGAGCGCGGCCGCGGCGTCCGCGAGCGGGTCGCTCACGAAGCCACTGCGAAGCGGTCGCGACCGACGAGGTCGCGCTCGATGCGCACCGAGCGGAAGCGCTCCGCGAGGAGCGCGCGCGTCTCCTCCCCCTGCGCCTCGCCGATCTCGAGGACGAGGACGCCGCCCGGGCGGAGCACCGCCCGGGCGGCGTCCGCGATGCGCGCGAGGAGCGCGGCGTCGCCGACGAGCGCGGTCGCGGGGTCGGCGAGGACGTCGGCGGGCAGCGCCGCGACCTCCTCGCGCCGGACGTACGGCGGGTTGCAGGCGACGAGGTCGACCCTGCCGACGAGATCGGCGGGCAGCGGCGCGAGGAGGTCGCCCTCGAGGACCTCGACGGCGAGCCCGAGCCGCGCGGCGTTCTCCCGCGCGAGCGCGACGGCCTCCGACGAGCGATCGGTCGCGAGCACCCGCGCGTCCGGGCGCTCGTCGGCGATCGCGAGCGCGATCGCGCCGCTCCCCGTCCCGACGTCGACGACGACGGGCACCGCGACGTCCGCGAGTTCTCCGAGCGCGAGATCGACGAGCACCTCGGTCTCCGGTCGCGGCACGAACACGCCGGGCCGCACGGCGAGCCGGAGCCGACGGAACGCCTGCTCGCCGGTCACGTGCTGGAGCGGCGTCCCGGAGCACCGCGCACAGAGCGAGCGACCGTACGCGCGGGTCTCCGCCGGTGTGAGCGGCTCCGCGCGCGTGTAGAGCCCGGCGCGATCGGTCCCGAGGACGTCGGCGAGCAGCGCCTCCGCCGAGACCCGCGCCGACGCGACGCCGTGTCGCTCGAGGTAGCGCTCTGCACGGGCGAGCGCCAGCGACGGTCGCGCGCCGGTCATCCCTCGCCCGCGAGCTGCGCCGCGCGCTCGGCCGAGAGGAGCGCGTCGACGAAGACGTCGATGTCGCCGCCGAGCACCGCCCCGATCTGGTGCGACGTGACGTGGACGCGGTGATCGGTCACCCGGTTGTCGGGGAAGTTGTACGTGCGGATCTTCTCCGCGCGCTCCCCCGTGCCGACCTGGGATCGGCGCGCCGCGGCCTCCTTCGCCTGTGCCTCCTCCTGCGCGCGCGCGAGGAGCCGCGCGCGCAGATAGCGCATCGCCTTCTCGCGGTTCTGGAGCTGCGAGCGCTCCTCCTGCGAGGTGACGACGATGCCCGACGGTCGGTGGGTGATGCGCACCGCGGAGTCGGTCGTGTTCACCGACTGCCCGCCCGGACCGCTCGAACGGAACACGTCGATCTGGAGGTCCTCGGCGCGGACGGCGACCTCGACCTCCTCGGCCTCCGGGAGCACGGCGACCGTCGCGGTCGAGGTGTGGATGCGGCCGCCGGACTCCGTCACGGGGACGCGCTGGACGCGGTGGACGCCGGACTCGTGCTTCAGTCGCGAGTACGCGCCGCGACCGCGCACCTCGAGGACGACCTCCTTGAACCCCCCGAGGTCCGACGGCGACGCCGACAGGACGTCGGTCTTCCAGCGTCGGCGTTCCGCGTAGAGGCGGTAGAGCTCGAAGAGTTCGCCCGCCCAGAGCGCCGCCTCCTGGCCGCCGGCACCCGCGCGGATCTCGACGACGACGTTCTTCTCGTCGTTCGGGTCCTTCGGGACGAGGAGTTCCTCGAGCGTCGCGCGGAGCCCGTCCACGCGCCGCTCGGCCGCCTCGGCCTCCTGGCGGAGGTAGGCCGCCATGTCGCCGTCGGACTCGGCCGCGACGAGCGCGCGCGCCTCCTCGGCGTCGGCGCGCGCCTGCCGGAACGCCCGGAACGGGACGACGATCTCCTCGAGCTCGGAGAGGTCCTTGCCGAGGCGCCGCAGTTGGTCGGGATCCGACGAGGCGGACGCCTGCGCCATGCGCGCCGTGAGGTCGTCGTAGCGACGTTCGATCTCGGACAGGCGCGCGTCGAGGTCCATGCCGGGGATGCTACGGGTCCCGGACCCCGGCCGGTCCCCCGCTCGGTCCTACGCGGGCGACTTCCCGCCGCGCCGGCGTCCCTCGCCGCCCGGTTCGTCCGTCCCGGACTCGTCGAGCGCCTCCCAGGACAGGTCGATCTTCGGGATGTCGGGCACCTCGAGGCCGTCGCCCTCCGGCGTCTTCCACAGATCGGCGTAGCTCGGGTCGATGACGGTCGCCTCGGCCGGTTCCACGGCGACGGGCGCCGGCGCGCTCGGCGCGGGTGCGGGCGCGGAGGCGCCCGGGACGGTGATGCGCGCCGGCGGCGCGA
>JBJTYK010000226.1:0-2819 GCA_046082745.1 Actinomycetota bacterium
TCACGATGCTCCCCGACACGCCCGACGTCGAGGCGGTGCTCTTCGGCCGGTCCGGCGTCGCGACGGCGCTCGCGTCCGGCGCGCTCGCGATCGACATGAGCACGATCGACCCGATCGCGACGCGCGGCTTCCACGCGCGACTCGCGGAGCGCGGCGTCGGGTTCCTCGACGCCCCGGTCTCCGGCGGCGACGTCGGCGCGCGCGACGCGACGCTCTCGGTCATGGTCGGCGGATCCGACGCGGACGCCGCGCACGCGACGCCGCTCCTGCGGGCGATGGGCCGCACGATCGTCCACGTCGGCGGACCCGGCGCGGGGCAGGTCGCGAAGCTCTGCAACCAGGTCGTGATCGGCGGCACGCTCGCGGCGGTCTCCGAGGCGCTCGTCCTCGCGGCGAAGGCGGGCGTGGCTCCGGCGAAGGTCCGCGAGGCGCTCCTCGGCGGGTTCGCGGCGTCGAAGGTCCTCGAGGTGCACGGACGCCGGATGCTCGAGCGCGACTTCGCGCCCGGGTTCTTCGCCCGCCTCATGCGCAAGGACGCGCGGATCGCGGTGCGCGCCGCGCGGGAACTCGACGTCGCGCTCCCGACCTTCGAGGTCGTCGCGCGCGACCTCGAGCGGCTCGTCGAGGAACACGGCGAGACCGTCGACTACTCCGCGTTCGTGCGCCTGCGCGAGGAGGACGGCGGCGCGACCGTCGGGGGGACGCCGGGCTAGTCGGCCCCGAGGTCGTCGGGCACGTCGACGTCGCGCGGGGCCGGTCCGGGGAACGCCACGTCGCGCGCGATGCCGGGACGCGCCTCGACGAGCGCGCGGGCGCCGGTGTCGCCGCGGAGCGCCATCGCGTCGGCGTAGATCGCGCGCGCGAGCAGCGCCGGCCCGGGCCCGTCGTCGAAGCGCAGGCGGAGCATCGGCGCGGGCGCCTCGCGGAAGGCCGCGACGAGCCGCGCGACGTGCTCACCGCCGATCCCGGGCTGGTCGGCGAGGAGGACGACGGCCGCGTCGCTCTCGGCGACGGCGGCGAGACCCGCCGCGAGCGACGCGGCCTGCCCCTCGCGGTGGTCCGCGGCCTCGACGATCCGCCCGATCGCCGGCAGGTCGATCGCCGCGCGCACGCGATCCGCGTCGTGGCCGACGACGACCACGACCTCGTCGACCCCGCCCGCGACGAGCGCGTCGACCGCGTGCTGGACGAGCGAGCGGCCCCGGACGCGGACGACCTGCTTCGTCGCGCCGAAGCGCGAGGCGGTGCCCGCGGCGAGGACGATGCCGGCGATCACCCGGCGAGGATAGGCGCGGGGGGCTAGGCTCCGCGCGTGTTCCGACTCGACGGTCGCGTCGCGCTCGTCACCGGCGCCGGGAGCCCGGCGGGGATCGGCTTCGCCTGCGCCCGGATGCTCCGCGACGCCGGGGCCCGCGTCGCGGTCACCTCGACGACCGAGCGGATCCACGACCGCGCCCGGGAGCTCGGCGACGGCGCGCTCGGCCTCGTCGCCGACCTCCCCGACGAGGCCGCGGCGCGCCGGGTCGTCGCGGAGGTGGCCGCCGCGCTCGGGCCGGTCGACGTCCTCGTGAACAACGCGGGCCTCGCGTTCCTCGGGATGGAGAAGCGGCGCGCCTCGCTCGCGGACCTCCCGGCGGCGGAGTTCGAGCGCGACCTCGCGATCAACCTCATGACCGCCTTCCACGCGACCCGCGCGGTGCTCCCGTCGATGCTCGAGCGCAACGCCGGCCGCATCGTGAACGTCTCGTCGGTGACCGGCCCGTACGTGTCGAACCCCGAGAGCGCCGGCTACAGCGCCGCGAAGGCCGCGATGGACGGCCTCACGCGTGCTGCGGCGATCGACGTCCGCCGCACGGGGATCACGGTGAACGCGGTCGCGCCGGGATGGATCGCGACCGCGTCGAGCGAGCCGCAGGAGATCGCGGAGGCCTCGGAGAACACGCCGGTCGGACGTCCGGGGACGGCCGACGAGGTCGCGGCCGTCGTCGTGTTCCTCGCGAGCGACGAGGCGTCGTACGTGACGGGCCAGTCGATCGTCGTCGACGGCGGGAACATCGTCCAGGAGTACAAGGGACCGCGCGAGGCCTGGTACTAGGCGCGCTCGGCGTCGACCGCCGACGCCCAGCCCGTCTGGAGCGATCGGTCGTGGATCGGCCCGACGCGCTCCTTCAGGAACCCGCCCGCGCGCCCGCGACGGACCGCGACGATCTCCGCGACGATCGCGGCGGCGATCTCCTCGGGTCCCTCGCTCCCGAGGTCGAGGCCCGCCGGCCCGTGGATCCGCGCCTCGTCGTCGGGCCCGATCGCGAGCCCCTCGTCGCGGAGCTCCGTGAGCAGGCGCTGCGTGCGCGTCGTCGGCCCGAGGAGCGAGATCGCGCGGGCGCGCGTGCCGAGCGCGGCGCGCAGGTAGTCCTTGTCGCGCAGGAACGCGTGGCTCATCACGAGGACGAACGTCCGCTCGTCGATCGGCGCGTCGGCCGCGAGCCGGTCCGGCCGCTCGAGCGCGACGAACCCCGACGCCTCGGGGAAGCGCTGGCGCGTGAGGAACGCGGGGCGATCGTCGGCGACGACGACGTTCCAGCCGAGCGCCGCGCCGGCGCGCACGACCGGGATGACGTCGTGCCCCGCGCCGCAGACGACGAGCCGCAGCGGCGGCTCGAGCACCTCGACGAAGGAGCGGTGGCCGGCGACCTCGCGCACGGAGGAGCGCTCCGCGGCGAGCGCCTCGAGCGACGCGGCGCGCGCGTCCTCGTCCGCATCGGCGTCGCCGAGCGAGCCCTCGGTCGTGCCGTCGGGACGCACGAGGACGCGCGCGCCTG
>JBJTYK010000227.1:0-3610 GCA_046082745.1 Actinomycetota bacterium
CCTCGTGCGGGCGCTGCGCGAGGCGCGGCGCGCGCTCGTCTACGAGCCGCTCCGCGGCTACGGGGTCGCCCGGGTCTGCCGTACCTGCGGTGAGTCCGCGACGTGCGCCGCGTGCCGGGGCCTGCTCCGCATGTCGCGCGGGACGGTCGCCTGCGCGGTGTGCGGCGCGCCCGGTCGCTGCGCCGCGTGCGGCGGGGCGAGCTTCGGCGTCGCGCGGGGCGGCGTCGAGCGGGTGGAGGAGTGGGCGCGCACGGTCGCGTCGGTCCCGGTGCGTCTCGCCGCCGAGGGCGGTCCGGCGCCGCGGGGCGACGAGGTGGTCGTCGGTGGCCTCGAGGCGCTGAAGGACGTCGGTCCGGTCGGCGCCGACCTCGTCGGGATCCTGAGCGCCGACGCCGCCCTGCGTCGCCCCGGCGTCACCGCGCGCGAGCGCGCGCTCGTGGCGTGGTCCGAGGCCGCGGCGTGGTCGGCACCCGGTGGGAGCGTGATCGTGCAGACCGACCGTCCGAGCGATGCAGCGATCCAGGCGCTCGTCTCGGCGAACGCGGATCGGTTCGCCGAACTCGAGGCGGCGCGGCTCGCCGAGGCCGGTTTCCCGCCGGGCCATGCGGTGTTCCGCGTCGAAGGGGGCGAGGGACTCGAGGAGGCCCTCCGCGGCCTCGCACCGCACGGCCTGCTCGTCTCGGGCGCCGGGGAGGCGACGGTATGCTTGCTCGTCCTCGCGCGCGATGCGGTCCCGTCGTTCGGGCGCCTCGCCCGCGACCTCGCCGCGCGGGGCACCCTGCGGCGCGTCGAGGCCGAACCGCACCTCTAGGAGTCCGATGGCGATCCTCCCGATCCGCGTGCTCGGCGACCCGGTGCTCCGCGAACGCACGTTCCCGGTGGAGCGCTTCGACGCGACGCTGCGTCGGCTCGTCGACGACATGTTCGAGACGATGTACGACGCGCCCGGCGTCGGCCTCGCCGCGAACCAGGTCGGCCTCGCCTCGCGCTGCTTCGTCTACGACGACGGCGACGGCCACCGCGGCTTCGTCGCGAACCCGGAACTGTCCGAGGCGGAAGGGGAGGAGACCCACGACGAGGGCTGCCTGTCCATCCCGGGACCGTACGCGGAGACGACGCGGGCGCTGCGCATCCGCGTCCGCGGCCTCGGGCTCGACGGCTCGCCGATCGACGTCGTCGGGGAAGGGCTCCTCGCGCGGATCTTCCAGCACGAGACCGACCACCTCGACGGCAAGCTCTACATCGACCGGATCGACGACGCCGCGCGGCGCGAGGTCATGCGCCAGCTGCGCGAGGGCGACGTCGACCGGAACGCGACCTGACCGGCGCGTATCCTCCCGGCGTGCGCATCGTCTTCCTCGGCAACGCCCAGTGGTCCGTCCCCGCCCTCGCGGCGCTCGTCCGCTCGTCGCACGGCGTCGCGGCGGTGGTCACCTCGCCTCCTCGCCCCGCCGGTCGCGGGCACGAGGTGCGGCCGAACGCCGTCGGACGGGCGGCCCGCGACCTCGGACTCGAGCTCGTCGAGACCGGCGACGACCTCGTCCCGATCCTCGAGCCCCTCGCGCCCGACGTCCTCGCGGTCGTCGCGTTCGGTCGGATCCTGCCGCAGGCGGCGCTCGACCTCGCCCGGGTGGCGCCGGTGAACCTCCACTTCTCGCTCCTGCCCGCGCTCCGCGGCGCGTCGCCGGTGCAGTCCGCGATCCTCGCCGGCGCGTCGCGCACCGGGGTGACGACGATCCGGATGGTCGCCGCCCTCGACGCGGGGCCGATCTACGGGCAGCGCGAAGCGACGATCGCCCCGGAAGAGGACGCCGGCGCGCTCGGCGCGCGGCTCGCGGACCTCGGCGCGGAACTGCTCGTCGAGACGGTCGACGCGCTCGCCGCCGGCAGCGCGACCGCGCGCCCCCAGGACGATGCGGCGGCGACCACGTGCCGCAAGCTCGGTGCGACCGATCGACCGCTGCGCTTCGCGGACGAGGACGCCGTCGCGTCGGTGCGTCGCGTGCGCGCGCTCGCCCCGGAACCCGGAGCCACCGTCGCGTTCCGGGGCGACCCGCTCCAGGTGCTCGCCGCGCGGGAGGAGCCCTCGTCGCCCGCCGGTGGACCCGGCGAGGTCGTAGCGGTCGACCGCGACGGGATCGTCGTCGCGGCGCGGGCCGGCGCGATCCGCTTCCTCGAGGTCGCCCCCGCGGGGCGGCGGCGCATGGCCGCCGCGGACTTCGCGCGTGGTGCCCGCATCGCCGTCGGCGAGCGGTTCGCGTGAGCGGCGGGAGCGCGCGCGGCCTCGCGCTCTCGATCCTGCGGCGGGTCATCGAGGAGGGCGCGTACTCGAACCTCACGCTCCGCACCGCGCTCGAGCGGAGCTCCCTCGACGCGCGCGACCGCTCGCTCGCAGCCGAACTGACCTACGGGACCCTGCGGCGGATCGTCGCGCTCGACGCGGAACTCTCCGGCCTTGTCGACCGTCCGCTCGCCACCGCGCCGCCCGCCGCGGTGGCGCTCCTGCGGCTCGGGCTCTACCAGCTGCGCTCGACGCGGATCCCGGCGCACGCCGCCGTCGCGGAGACGGTCGCGCTCGCGTCGCAGCGGCACCGGGGCTTCGTGAACGCCGTGCTCCGCCGGGCCGCGGCGGCGCCCGCCCCGGCGTCGAGCGGCGAGGACGACCTCGCGATCTCGCTGCGCTCGGGACTCGCCCGCTGGGCGGTCGGGGAACTCCGGCGCGTCGCGCCCCGCGACACCTCGGCGGCGGCGCTCGGCCTCGGGACCCGCGCACCGCTCGTCCTGCGGCCGAACCCGTGCGCCTCGCCGCCGGAGGTCCTCCGAGCCGGGCTCGCGGGCGAGGGCATCGCGGTCGCGGAGGGGCGGGTGCACCCCGGCTCGCTCGTCCTCGAGGACGGCGGCGTCTCGCCGACCGCGCTGCCGGGCTACGACGAGGGGTGGTTCGCGGTGCAGGACCAGGCGTCGTCCTTCGTCGTCCGCGCCCTCGACGTCCGTCCGGGGGACCGCGTCGCCGACGTCTGTGCGGGTCCGGGCGGGAAGGCCGCGCACGCCGCGTGTCTCGTCGGATCAGATGGAATCGTCGTCGGCGGCGATCGGCTCGTCCCGCGCGCCGGTCTCGTCGTCGAGACCGCGCACCGACTCCGCGTCCGCGTCCCGGTCGTCGTCCACGACGCGCGACGCCCGGCGCTCCGCCCCTCGACCTTCGACCGCGTGCTCGTCGACGCGCCGTGCACGGGTATCGGCTCGGCGAGGCGGCGGCCGGAGCTCCTCTGGCGGGCGAGCCGCGAGGAACTGACGCGGCTCGCCCGCACCCAGATCCGGATCGCGACGGCCGCCGCCGGGCTCCTCGCCCCGGGCGGTCGCCTCGTCTACTCGGTCTGCACGTTCCCGCACGCGGAGACGGATGCGGTCTGCGACGCGCTCCTGCGGCGGGTCCCGGACCTCGAGCCGGCGCCGATCGACGGTCCCGACGGCGCCGCCGAACGGATCCGCCTGTGGCCGCACGTCCACGGCACCGACGCGATGTTCGTCGCGGCCTTCCGGCGACGGGGGAGCGACTAGGATGCGCCGCGTGGGGAAGCTCTCCGCCTCGATCCTGTCCGCCGACTTC